>NZ_CP020772.1:3000000-3200000 GCF_002097535.1 Halobacillus mangrovi | reverse complement strand
ATCGGGTTCGTAGGTTCGAGTCCTACTCCCTCCACCATTTTAATTTCATATTCATCCAAATAGGGGTATAGTTTAATGGTAAAACTACGGTCTCCAAAACCGTCAATGTGGGTTCGATTCCTACTACCCCTGCTTTGATTATGGCGGTTGTGGCGAAGTGGTTAACGCACCGGATTGTGGTTCCGGCATTCGTGGGTTCGATTCCCATCAACCGCCCCATTTTTATCAAAAGAAAAGAAATCCCTAATTGGGCCATAGCCAAGCGGTAAGGCAACGGTTTTTGGTACCGTCATGCGCTGGTTCGAATCCAGCTGGCCCAGCCATCTGATGCGGGAGTAGTTCAGTGGTAGAACACCACCTTGCCAAGGTGGGGGTCGCGGGTTCGAATCCCGTCTCCCGCTCCATTAGATACATGAGACACATATTCAAGATGAGTTGAATATGATACAATCGTAATCGAAACTGATCTTATATGGCGGCATAGCCAAGCGGTAAGGCAGAGGACTGCAACTCCTTTATCACCGGTTCGATTCCGGTTGCCGCCTCCAATAAGACTATGCCGGTGTGGCGGAATTGGCAGACGCGCACGACTCAAAATCGTGTTCCTCACGGAGTGCCGGTTCGACCCCGGCCACCGGTACTAAAAAGTCGCATAAGGACGGTATCTACTAGCGTAGGTATCGTCCTTTTTTGCGTTTAATGGACGTATAAATGGTCGTGTGCCCATACGAGTGAGCGTTAAGCCCCGTTTTCCTAATTCGAGAGGAAAGCGGGGTTTTTTCTATGCGCAGAAATAGACGGGATAATCGACTATCCCCTTACGAAATTGACATCGTGGAACGGTCGCTAAAGGGCAAGGAGATGCCGTTTGACCAGGCGTTGCGGAAATTCCTGATCGATGGGGAGCGTAAAGCACTCCGAGAGTTCACGCTTCATTACTACCAGAAAGAATGTGAAGATTTTCGCCGTTACTTGGTACGTATGGAGAAGTCGTTAGATTTAAACCTAGTCGTACGCACCGATATCGACAATTACATCGATGATATGAAGCACGAACGGCACCTAAAGGTTGGAACAATCAATACGAAGCTACGAGCGATCCGTACGTTATTCAATTTCCTAAAGGACGGTAAGTACATCGATAAAAACCCGATGAAGAAGTATCCGTTGCTAAAGAATCGTAAAGCGAACATCGAGACGTTCAATTTAACGCAGTTAAAGCAACTACTTAACGCTCCAGACTTAAGGACCTTCACAGGTCAACGTGATTATACGTACTTACTTCTGTTGGTTGAGACGGGACTCCGGTTGAACGAAGCATCCGGAATACTCGTTGAAGACGTTAAGTTAAGCGAAGGTCAAATTTTCGTGAGAAATACGAAGAATCATTTGCATCGATATGTACCGATTCAATCGAAGATGAAAGAACAGCTAAAGCGTTATCTCCGTTTAAGAGGAACGTGCGAGACGGATCATCTATTCGTAACTATTGATGAAACGAGAATGACACGAAATGCTTTGCAGAGGATTGTCGCTAAACACGGAGCAAAGGCAGGTATTAAGGGTGTTCGATGCAGCCCTCACACTTTAAGGCATACATTTGCGAAACTCTCGGTTATGAATGGGGCAGGCGTATTTGAGCTTCAAAAGATACTCGGCCATTCCTCTATGGAAATGGTAAGAGTCTACGTCAACTTGTTCGGAAGCGAGGTAGCAGAGAAACATAAGGAATTTTCACCTTTAAAGGACTTGGATGTATAAATTTAGCCAATAAAAAGAGGCGCAACCGTCGAGCATACGAACTTGTCGCACCTCAACGATATGCACCCCATCGCCTATGGATAGCGTATCGAAAAAATGAGTGACTGTCAAATTCGGCAAGTCTGTCCATTTAAACAAACGTATGTTCGTATTTAGTTGTGCCTCTTTCGGGAGGACTATACGTAATGACCATCTACTTATCGAATTACCAAACGTTCAACTCAACGCAGGAATTAAATCATCATGTACGTCAGCACGAGAAAGAACATAGCGAGGAATTAACCGCAAGCCAACGTGAAGTCTTACGTTTCATTGCGAGATATTCGGTGAAATATGCGGGGGCAGCACATCTTAAAACGTCAACTATCGCTACAGGAGTCGACAAATCCGAAAGAACTATCAGACGTATTTTAAGACGACTAGAATCCCTTGAAATAATCGAGCGAGTTAGCACTCTTCGGAAAAAATCCGGAGGATCAGGGGCTAATATCATCGTGATTCTACCGTTTGCGGCACCCCGTATGTCCGACCGTGAAGTCACCGAGAAAGCAAGCGAGCAAACGGATAAGGCGAAGAATCGACAAAAAGAAACATTCACTAAGCGTGAAGAACCTAGTTATACAAACGATACGCTAAACACTCCGTTAGCACTAAAGAACTCGTTGCCTTGTAGGATTTACGAAGCAATCTCTCCGTTCTTTGACGGAAAGGACTTATACAGAACGGTAGGGACGTTATATAAGGCAAAGGCATCGGTTGATTCATCGATTCAAGCAGAGGATCACACGGAATACATTGACACTTTTCTCTCGTGTGTAAGACGTTACAAAGAAGGCAAGATACGCAATTTGCAAAGCTACTTGTACGCTTCTTGGAAGAAGGTAAGTCGTATGATTAAGTTGAAGGAAATGGCTCATATATATCTCTGATAGAAAAAACGCCACTTATAGAAGTAGCGTTAGTATTTACTATAGATTGTCAAGCATTTCTTCTAATTCTTCATCACTTAGTCTGTTAGTCCTTTTTTCATCTTGAAGAATTTCGGCTATACCAATTCTGAACTGTTGGATTAAATCTCTGTCCTGTTCAGTAATTTCTCTTACGTATTGTTTCTCACTTTTTCCGGGTTCTTTTATTTCTTGTTCTCGAATGTCTTTTTTGTAGACCTTCGGGATGACCTCGCCTTTTTTAGTCGGTTCTCTTCTTACTAAGCCTGTATCATTCGTTAAGTGGTACTCTTTACGTCTGCTTAACACAAAATGAGTACAGTATTGACCGGCATTATATTTAAAGTTCTTCACGGCTATGGCCTTTGGAACGAGCAGGATATCTTTACCGTTAATTACCAAGGGGCTTCGGTTACATTCTTCCCAACTATGAGTTTCGACATTCCAATAGTGCGCTAACTGTCTTTCTTCTTCGTTTATGTCAAATTCATACCTATCGCATTGCTCTGTGGTGTATTCAACAAGGTGCATTCTGATGATGTTTACCACTAGATCAGATAGTCTATCTTGTCCAAAATCTTCAACAAATACGTGGATATCTTCTAGACGCTCAATTAAGCCATTATCAATCATTTGTGCTTCAAGTATATTATCAAAAACTTTCTCAAGCATAGCAGCAGATGCTCCAGTTCCTTCCGGCGCATTTGTTGAAAGACCGAAGCAAATCTCATTTGGCTCTCGAGAATAATGAAATAATTCTTTTGCTTCTTCGTATTGATTGTGCTCATAAAGGTTGAGAATATGATTGAAAAAATCCTCAATTGTATTGGTTGCCTCTATAAACCAGGGTTCTTGAATTGTGTGAATCCAACATGGGTCTACGTATAATTCAATATCTCTCTCGATGTTTACATCGACAAAATCTAATTCGCTCTGCCTAGCATCTAATTCGAAAAACTCACTAACTCTCAATTAACCAACCTCCTATAATTAACTTAATAGTTAAATATTATCATATATTGTAATTAAATGTAATTATTAGGTGCTATAATTTTTATAATTTAACGGAGAGAAGTGATAATATCGTTGGAGGGTAACAACATACAATTCTATTCTACGGCTTCTCAAAAGGCGCATGACCGTAAGAAAGACCGTTACCTCCGAAGTAAAGGATGGAAGGTTATTCGTGTTAGTGGATCGAGGATTCATCGCAGTCTGCCGAGTGTGGTAAAGGGGATCAGCGAGGAGCTAACGAGACGGACGAATGTGTAAGCGTGTAAACCGGCATAATTCTTTATCGTGTTGAAGCAAATTCGAGCATATAGGAAGAAACTTGGGGAAAACGTACTTTAACGAGGTAAAGTGATGAAGTTGATGGTATACGAGAGTTTACATATTACGCAGTATTAACGGGCAACCCGTCCATGAGGCGAGCACCTCCGAAAATATCGAGGGGTCAGCACGTTGAACAACCGGAAACCACTCAAATCGTAAACATAGATTCGAATGTATGCTTTTATGTATTTCCATACGTTTGATTTACCGTATTGACAGCATTCATCGATTGACTGTTTGTTAAATGTATGGTATTGTTTATTTAACGTTAAAACCGTACATTCGAAAAGGGGTCGATTGAATGACTTATGCAGGCGGAAAAAAGGGCGACTTGGTCAACGTAGAACCATTACGTACACCTACGGAAATCAAAGAGTTTCGGGAGGCTTTGAAGCTATCGAAGCAAGCTGATCGGAACTTGTTACTGTTTAACCTCGGCATTAATACGGGGCTAAGGATCGGAGATATCGTGAAACTACGCATAGAGGACGTCAAAGGCGCTTCAAGTATCGTAGTATCTGAGGGGAAGACGAAGAAGCCTCGTAGGGTTCATTTGAACGCTATTATGGGCGACATAGCCGACTATTTATCCGATAAGCCTAACGAGGGTTGGCTCTTCCCTAGTCGTAAAGGAGACGGGCATATAACTCCTACGCAAGCCTATCGTGTCTATGCGAAGGCTGCGGAGTTGCTAGGACGTAATGACATCGGTACACACACGGGAAGGAAAACGTTTGGCTACCACTACTACCAACGTACAAAAGACGTAGCAACGTTGATGGAAATATTTAATCACTCGGATCAGGCGACGACTAAACGATACATCGGGATAACCGAGGATGAAATAGCGGACACGTTGAAGGACTTCCGACTATAACGTGTAATAACGAGGGCTAGCGAAGACACGTTAGTCCTCTTTTTCATGCGTTAATCCCCCCGGGGGCCTCTCGCCGGAACCCGCCCGCCGGGTGGACGAATATTTGCTATGAAATTTCATAAAGTCGGGGTATCGGTTTATGCAAGTGCTAAAATTGTAACACAACTGTAACAATACCCGTTAAGAACCGTCACGACAATGATTGTAGGCATTGACTCGGAAGAAGTGTCAGGGCTTTAGATGATACAGTGAATATACGTTAGCGCAGGGCAAAATAGACAGAGAAGTCGGTTTTAGCGGACGGGCTTTTCTGTATAACTCCTAAAAGAAAGAGATTGGAATAACCGAATATAACGATTCACAGCGTGGGGCTATGGAGTCCTACGCTGTATTAGATTACAGGGGGGCGCATTAAACGAGTCATATCTAATGAGCCAATCCTTTTATTTTTGCGGTTTGGTTCTTTATTGAGAACACGTTAAACGAGTCATTTTAAAGGAGGATATGCTTATGCAAGTTGTTGAATCCATCATAACCGTGGAGCAAGGTATCGAATATATCAATCTACTTGGAAGCAACGTCGAGACGCAATACAACGGACAGGGCAACGCTTTACTAATCGTTCAAAAAGGAGAGCCAAAGAAGCTAATCTACGAAGAAGCTAATAGTTTTCTATGCTCCGAAGAAGGGCTACGTAAAACCTTCGAATCAAACGGACTTGCATACGAAGAACTCAATCCGAAAAACGACGAAATTCTCATCGGGCATTGCGATGGTTTTCGCTTCTGCTTCCCGTTTCCTATTTACGGAAGGAATGTTCCGGTTGACCCGTTCTAAGGCGGAATGCCTATGAAGTCGTTCAATATCACAAAAACCATATTAAAAACAGCGTGGGGCTTCTGAGCCCTGCGCTGTATTTGTATATGGGGGTCCACGTTAAACGAGTCAATGAAACTTATTATCTGCTTATAGTCAAAAACTACCGCAACAAACGTCTTATTCACACCTAAGTAGAAGAAGATCTAAGGAGGTGAACTAGATGGAACGCAAAGTCATAATGTCGTTACACCTAGCCAATGAACTACTAACAAAAGGTTTCAGAATTATCGAAGTCAAGCCATCAACAAGGTACAAAGGAAAAGCGGTTTTCATCTTCGAAGCAACCTGCGAGTTTAAAGAAGAACTGACTGAAATAGCAATAAGGAAAGGTATCAAACTTTAAAGGAGCGATTTTCTCTATGAACCCCAATTACAATAATCCTTTCATCATCGAAAAAGGAGAGCATTACATTCCAAGTTTAAGCAGCTTACATCGAGTGTACACCCAACATCCCAATTTCAAACCCTCAACTAAGTTAGTCTACGAATTACTATTCGATTACTGGAACCCGGACTATGGCTACGCTTTCCCAACGATTCGGCAGTTAGAACGTGATAGTGGTTTAGGTGGATCAACAATCAAACGGCAAATTGAGACGTTAGTCAAACTTGACTTAGTCGAGAAACAGCGTTCAAGGACATACGGCAATAACGTGTACCGTGTAAAGAAGCCAGTTCAAACTTTGGACGAACTATACGCCAAATTCCCTGAAATTGAGGTCGAAGCAAAAGAGCGATTCCGTCGTATTGATAAAGCTGACAAAGCAGAGAAAGAGCGCAGGAAGGGACAAGAGGGTTCGCTTGGAGAGCATGAATCTTCGGAACTAGACGACGTCGAAGATGGCTGGTTCTAGCAAAAGGGTCATTTTGATACGTAGTCCAGATCATTTTGATACGTAGGTAGAGGTCGTTTCGGTACGTTATATAACTATACACGACATAACCGTACTAGATAACAATACATTAATCGTTCACTCGCTTACGCTCGTTCACTCAGTGGCTTTTCCTTACGGACAAACCCACAAATATAACCATGTCCGTTTATACGCATACAAATCCATGTCCGAATAGGTAAAACCATACGAGTTTAAACGAGTGCGAACGTTAATACGTCAACAAGCGCATACAAGTGCCCACTATAAACAACGAGAAGGGGATACGCAATGAGTTACGTAAAAGAAGTGCACGAACTAATTGATGACGGATTGAACGAAGAAACGGCGGTACAGGCTTTTCAGGTATTAACGCTAATATTTGACGAGGAGTTTTCCATACCTCACCTAGAGGAATTTCGTATGGAATTACGTCAATGGCAAAAACATAGACGCAAAAACTTTCGAAATATCATCGATAGGTTTGGAGAGAAGTATCCCTTTCCGATTGAATTGACGTGGAGAAACGTTAAGTTCAAGCCTAAACGAGTGAAAAGGTGTGCAATCTGCTCGAATTACTATTATGACGTTTCGAGGAATGGACGCAAGCTAACGTGCTTCAATAACGGAATATGTGAGCACGAATACGAAGTAAGAAGAAAACGAAAAGGGCCGGTTCTAGAGCCGATTTATCGCAGAAGAGTCGAAGAAGTTCCTCTAGATTTCTCGCCAGCCAAAGAAGATGCAAGGCAGCACGCACTTCTTTACGAGACGGAAATTACCGCATGGAGAAATGGAATCGGAAAGCTATAAAACTACGCAAACAAACGTCCGGTTCACTTATAAGTAGAGGGGAAGTGCAGAGTTAAGATTCATGTTCCGGTTGCACCACTATCCTGCCGGTGGGAGGGGCTTTAAATACATATGGGAGGTGAAGGGATGGAGAAGAACGAAGAACTGGCGCTATCTATTTACGCATTGGCGCTCTCAATCGCAGAACGAACCAGTAAGACTTATGCAAGCTACGAGCTAAGAGACGTCATTCAGAAGTTACACGGGAAGCTGGACTTAAATTAAAACGGGCAAAGGGATGGGATGAATAATGAGAGAAGAGCAAGAAGTTTATGAGGAAGTATTCGAAATACTAGCGAAGATTAAAGAAAAGGTAGACTTAATCGACAAACGGACGGAACGACTTGAAGCCAACCTAACGGATCAGCCGGAAGGACGTGTTAAGAATGCCTAAGAAAACCGACTTAACAAGGCAGAAGTTCGGCAGGTTGACGGTTATCGAGGAATCGGGACGGGCAGAAGGCAGCGGTCACATTAAATGGCTCTGTAAATGCGATTGTGGTAACGAAACAAGTGTTAGAGCCGATCATTTACGTTCAAACCATACGAAGTCATGCGGTTGTAAACGTAGACCTCACGGTATGCGGTGCACTCGTTTCTATCGTATATGGACATGCATGAAACAACGTGCAACCAACGAGAACGCTCAGAATTATAACGACTACGGTGGTCGAGGTATTATTCTTTGCCCACGTTGGCGGAAATTCGAGAACTTCCGTGACGACATGTACGAATCTTACGTAAAACATGTCGATCAGCACGGCGAATCTAATACGTCGATTGAACGGATGAACAACGACAAAAGGTACACACCGTGGAACTGTAGATTCGCAACGTGGGAAGAGCAAGCGAATAACCGAAGACCAAGAACAACGGAGGTTGAGGAGGCGTGAGTCAACTAATTTACACGGATAGACGCCGGTTAATCTCCAAGTTATTAAACGACGAGAAGTACGAGTTAGTTTCCGAAGTATATATGTCTAACGGTAAGCTGATAGCAGGACTCTTCCGAAGAAGGGAGGGTTCCAAGTGAGCTACTATCCGAAAGAAGAGCAAGAAACGTTATACCTCTACGACGCAACCGTTAAACACTGGAAGGTCCACTCGACTTTCCCGCCCCACATCCGTAAACTCCTCGATTATGCCACGGTGAATAACACAGAAAAAGACAAGGAAGGGAGAGTTATTCTAGTGGTAGGAAACGTTGATAGAAACCAGGTAAGGCTATTCAAACCCCGACTGTAAGGGGGTTTTTTGTGTTGTGTATGTACTCGAGACCTATACCATTCGTTACGAAACTGAAAGTCTACAAACGGGGTTATAACCTTGATATTTAACCGAAAACAAGCCGATTACGGCAATAAAACTGAAAGGGAGGAAAAAGATGAAGTGCTTACTAAAGATGACGGATCATTTCGCAAATAACGTCACTCGGACGACGTTCCTATCGGAGTCTCCAACGGGAGAGCGGCAAGAACTCCTGCCCTTATCGGGAGGCTTTAAAGCAACGTTGAACATCACAGACGAGGGCTACTCGATAATCAACGCTTATAACGAGAAGGTAGCCCGTGGAACGGAATCGGACGTATTCGAGGTAGTCGAAACGGCTAAGAAACGAGGTTTATCGTTGCAGCCGTTGTTAGTCGACGTAGACACACGAACAGAAAGCGAGCTAATGGAATTCGGCGAATTTGAGGAGAAGTACGGAGGTGCGGATATGGAACGAAAGAACCGAAGGAAGTTTCGAGCGTATCGGATAAAGGACGAAGACTACACGGCTATCGGGATCATCGAGTACGACCGTCATTAAACTTATCAGATAGCGAGTTTCTACTACCCGAAGCAACTAACGAACAGAGAAGCGCTGGGGGCACTCGGGGACTACGTGGAGGAGCGTTTAGACGAAACCGATTACGGAATACTTCAAGCGTCTAAGTTCAGAATCAACGAAAGCTACGCAAGTCCATACCTCGGGAGAATCCGATTTAACCCAACGAAAGCAACCTTTAAGATGCACGAGGCAAAGGCGTTAGCAGAGGACGCCGTTAAACGAGAGGGAAGCGTCAAGGAGACGTTCGAAAGGGAAGGATTTACGGGAGGTGTAGGATGTGTTTCGTAAAAAAGGAAAAGTCGAAGCGATAGATAACGAAGCTGACGGCATGGTACTCGTTACTATCCATGTGGATCGTTTGAACCGGAAAGAACGAGAGGTACGGATCAAAGTATTCGAGCGAGGGCGTGGGGAGGTCGTATTACAAGCCGACTATCTAACGACTCAGAGCGAAATCTACGCTTTCTACTCCGCCCAGGACATCGTAAAGCAATTCATCCGAGAGAACGACTTGGTTTTAGACACGGAGACGACTAACGTAGACTTGCCGACAGTACAAACACTTAAAACTAAGAGGAGTCGATAGAATGAGCGAAGAAAAGATGTTCACCCAGGAAGACGTAGATAGAATCGTACAAGAGCGATTGAAGAGAGCACGAGCTAAGGCGGAAAGGGAACGAGAGGAAGCCCAAGCTGAACTGGATGCGAGACTCCCCGACTATAAGGAGTTGTACTTTTCTGAGTTAAAATACCTCAAGTTGCTAAAGGCGGGGTTTCCGATGGAAAAGGCTGAGCGTGCTACGAAATATATTCACGACGGGACACCGGAAGAAGTAGAACGACAGGCTAAGGAGTTAGCTGAGCATGCAGGTCATTCCAAGCAGACGAAAACCAGCGAAAAACAACCGAAGGGGAAATGGAATCCGTTTTAAGGGGTGATCGGGGCAAACGAAAATAACTAATACTAACGAAAAGGGGTAATGATTAATGGAAAAACGAATCTTCATGTTTGAGAGTAACGGTGATTATGAGCAACACGGAGTCTATAAACTAGACGGAAAAGAGGCTACCAAGCTAGTAAGCGATGAAAAAGCTACGGAAATTGAACTCGGGGAGTACGAAAACTACCGAAAACGAGCGGAAAAGCTAACGAAGGCATTCAAGAAAGCTGAGAAGAAGGTAAAAGAGAGCGACAATCCCCTACACACGAAAGACTTCAAAGACTACGAGCTCGCCAAGATGAAGGAAGAATACGTTTCGGATAGCAAGGCTTTAAAGGCGGAGTACAACGAGTACCGAGACAAGGCAATCGAAGAAGCTCGGCAGAAGTCGGCACAAGCGAGAATCATCGTTACTGAGTCGGACAAGCAAATGGCAGAACAACTTGCAAATCGGTTAGCTTTAGAAGCTCAAGTTGCAGTAAGTGACCGAGATAAGGCGGAGCTCGTCGACAAGGCAAAGGAAAACATCGGGAGGCTAACAGACGAGCAAAAGACGGCTATGCAGGGATCAATCGGTAAGGTTCTCAGTTACCTAGACGACCGAAAGAAACGTGAACTAATTCAAAAAGTTCGTGACATCCGGAACATGGACTTATTAGCTGAAAAAGCAGCGGAACAGTTGCCGTTAAGCCCCACGTTGGAATACGACCGAATCCGGTTAGTTAGACGTTGGGACTAAATTAAGGTAACGAATTAATACGAAAACAGGCGGGGTAAACGACGCCCCGCCGAAAAGGAGCGGTTACATGATAAATCCAAACTTAACGCAGATAAAAGTACGAACCCAGACGGTGAGCACCACGGAGGAATACAACGAGCTTCAACAAGCCGTTAAGCAGCAAGGCGGAAGAATCGTCGAGACAACCCCGTTAAGGAACGGAGGAATCAGCGTAAAGATCGAGTTAACGGAGAGGCGTCCTGATTAAGGGGCGTCTTTTTCTATTATCTAACCCTCTTCTTCTTTTTCTTTTGGGTAGCAGGTTTTAAGACCTCAGTCTTGTAATGTAAACTAGCTACATCAAGGTTAGCTGTCATGAACGGCCACTTTATTTGTCTGTTGTCTGCGAACTTCCAAATTAGTCTGAACTCTCTTTGATACTCATATCTCTTGTCTTTTACGAAGTATGGTTTGTGAATTAGAGTTTCACCTTCCCTTTCAGTCAGGTCTTTAAAATGATACTTCTGTTCTCTTTTAGGGAGGTAAACACATTCTCCAGCATCGTGAAAGACTATTCCACTTTTGGCTAACTCAGCTTCCAGATGTTTAAAAAATTGCGGAAAGTTATAAATGGTTTGTAATCCAGAACCGAATGCTCTCTGGATATTAGGTTTTCTTTCAAGGGAGACACAGTAAACGAAGTAGTTGTTATCGATGTTGTCGGTGATAAAATTTGAATTTTCGAAGGTTATAGTAGCTTTATCTCTAATATGAATCCTATGCGAGTTTAGAATCTCCTTTTCTTTAGACGTTTGACTTTGAGCCTCTATCGTCAAGTCGTCAACTGCAATATTAGTCCGACTTTTTCCCTCAAAGTCATCTCCAATTTCAGAACCGTAAATGGTTTCTGAGTAGTCTTTCAAAGGAGTAATTCGAATAGAGTGAGTTGCCTCTAATTTCTTCAACCACTTTTCCTTCATATACTTGTAGGCTTTTGTAGGTAGGTGCTCAGTGTTCATATTATTACCTCCACGTTTTTTGTCGGGTGGAACTAACTACATAATAGCAAATATTTGGAAGTTTAAGAATAGATTATGAGGAAGGAAATTCCTTATTGTTATCGAATACAGTAAAAGTATGAAGGAGGCACTTGTTATCATGGGACTATTCGAACTACTTAAGAAAGCGTTCAAAGAATCGACTCTACCGAAGTCTGCCGAGAAGATAACGGTTAAGCCAACCATTGAGGTAAGGAAAAGATACGACAAGGAAACGAAACGTTACGACGATGAACAATCCCAAAACAAGTCGTTCTCTACGAAGGATTCGATATTTGAAAGGCAAGTGGACCGTAACTTAAATGGAATCGAACTTGAGAAAGAGGGAAACGTTGATGATGCGATAAGTCTCTACGAGCTGAATATTGCTGAACGTTTCGAGGGGAATCACCCATACGATAGCCTTGCGAGCATTTATCGGGAAAGGAAACAGTATGACGAGGAGATACGGGTTCTTGAACGAGCGATAGAAGTATTTGCAGAGTTAGAGCTTACGTCTCCACGGCAAGATGTCACACCTAAGTTACAGAGGTTCCGGGAGAGGCTAGAGCAAACTAAGGATATAAAAGAGGTCTCTACGGAAAAACTATCTAACGGCTTGTTTCCGGGGGAGGTTATCCTTATTGACTGGATTTCGGGAAAGCCTCAAAATGTTCGCATTCCTCGTTTCTTCTACGAAAGATACGGAGTCAATGCGGAGGAATCGTTAAAGAAGCTCGTTAAGGAAGGTTACCTCACGGAAGGAACGCCTTTTGACTCGCTTGTTTCGCTTACAATTCCCGAGTTGAAAGAGCTATTGAGGACGAAGCAGCTAAAAGTAGGCGGGAAGAAAGCCGAGCTCATTTCGAGAATAAGGGAGCACTTTACTGAGGAAGAAGTCAAGTCGTTAGTTGGCGATAACCCTGTTTTAACCATCGCTCCAAAAGGCGAAGCAACGCTAAATGAATTTTACTACATAGTCCCAGCGCATCGTCATCCTTCTAGTGACGGAGCTTACAACGTGGCAAGTGCGATAAGGCACGTTAAGAAATTCGACTACAACCCCCCAAACGGTGATATCTCGTTTACTCTTATTCATGAACAGGTCGGAAAACATGCGATTAATCGTAAATACGGGTTAATGCGTAACAGTATCCGTTGCCTCGCCGAGCAATTAGAACGGGAGAATCGATATGACGACGCTCTTTTCCATTACTTGCGTGTGTTTATCTCCGAGGCTAGCGGAATGTGGAACGGGAATCGCTTATCGCTTGTCAGGAACCTATTGATAGACTGGTTTCCCTCGTATAAGCCCGTCAAAGGATTAGCGGAAAGGTTAGAAATGAGCGATAAGGAACTACGGGATATGTTCGACTATACGTGGGGAAGGACACGAGGAGAGCTCTCGTACCATTACCTTACTAAAGACGAGTGCTATCGATGCCTTCAACTTGCGATGGAAAAGAACGAAAAGGAGCTCGAGAACTTATACAATCACGCTTACGAACGTTTGAAAGCGGAGCATGACGATGACTCTTTCTATAAGGCATACGGTGTTTACTTCCCATTCGATCATAACGAGAGGTTTGGTTCCTATTAACGGCGGGGCAGCGTTGCCTCCTACGTACAGTCCCGCATCCCTACTCTTCCTAACGGTGAACTTCGAAAATTTATCCATGGACAAATAAAGATAATTAAAACGGGGATTTATGATGTAGGAGACGATTATTAAAGTAGGATATTGGAATTAAAGAATTTCTACCTATCAATGCACCAAAGAAATGAGAGGAGTGAGGCATAATGTCTTTTTTGTTCGGTACTCCGAATGCAAATCAGTCTATTTTGGTATTATTATCAGGGTTTGGAAAGGTTTTAGGTTGGATAACACTTAAAATTATTGGAGGTCTCTTGATAGGTATTTCAGGCTTTATCGGGGCACTTTTAATATATAGATACCTTAATTATCATAAAATCCTTAGAAGGGACATAAAGGATGAAATCACATCATTTTTAAGAACCTGTAATGGGGAAATGGAAAAAGGTACATGTTACACCATAAATACTAAAGAACATCCTGATGGAATAAGTTTGGATAAAAAAATATACCCCACTACAAAAGCCATCACTCAACGGGTTAGATTGAACGAAGAACTTTTTGATAACAACAAGTGGGGGTTCAAATATGATGAGGAATTCATAAATGGTGTGCTTGAAGAAATGTTATTTGAAGGATGTGTTTCCTGTTTATACAACAAAGACACACACGAGATAGAAGGTTGGCAATATAGCATAGGAGCTGAACGTAATGAAAAGGTTTCATATTTAAGTTTGAGACCAGTAAAAGTTACTAAAGAAGGAAAGCTTATAGATATAAACAAAGGTAAACGAACTTTGTCCATTCATAATGACCATATCTTTGAGATAGGTGTCTGGGGAAGAAGAATTTTTATCGCTGATTCAGATAGATGGGTAACCCTTAAATGCAATTTTAAATGGGAAGCTAATATTCTCTATAATAAAATTGAAAACATCCGTAAAGAAATAGATGTACAATACCTTGAATAAACGGCGTAATTGCTTAGCTTTCCTTTTCTCTATGCGGTAAAAGAGGAAGTAGACATAGCGTTATTGAATTATATCTCGACTGATTATTGTTGTCGATGGTATAACAGAAGTGCGCAATTCATATGGTGACTCACACATCCTTCTGAAGAAATCATTAAAAGACATCACTCCTTATTAGTGGTTTATTCTGCTAAGCCACTAGTAAAGTGAATTTCGGATTGTTTGGACTCTTCGAATGGGCATTCTCGTTTTTTTTTTGACAGAGAGCGTCTCTCGTTAAACTCTCGTCAATTCCTTGCAAGTAAGCGGTCAACCCCGTATAATGAACGATAGGAAAACGGGTTGCACCAGTCGTATGCTAGTTAACCCGTCCAATGAGCGAATAAATGTACCGAATGCCCATCGTTAAAGCACTCGTAGCGAAGTTTTTAACGTAAGGGACTCTCGAATCGACTCAAAATCGTGTTCCTCACGGAGTGCCGGTTCGACCCCGGCCACCGGTACTAAAACCGAAACATTAAAAGACTCCAACAGAGATGTTGGGGTCTTTTTGTTATTTCAAGCAATTTCCTTTTCTTTCGCAATCGTCTAACAAACAATGCTACGATAATAACGCACGGCTTAAAATCGTGTGCTTACCACTGAAAATACTGATGCAGAGAGCTAAGGACATCTCTAAATAATAGAGAGGGGGATTAGTAATGAATAAAGCACTAGTAACTGCTGGTATAGTAACCTCTGTGGTTATTATAATGACCATTCTCATAAAAAATGGAATAAATGATTCCCAAGATGAAGAAGCCTCATGTCATGATCGGTTCTGCAGCTTTGAAGATCTAAAGCAGGTGTATCAAGAAGACGAAGATTGGGAGATTCAAACACGCGATGCTTCAAGCAATAAGCTGTTAGTCAGCGCCATTCATGGCGGAGGCATTGAGCGAGTCACTTCACAGGTGGCTGATCACATTGCTGGTGATCGTTATAATTTTTACACCTTTAAAGGCAAACTAAGTTCGGGTAACTTTGATAACCTACATATAACTTCTACTCATTTCGATGAGCCAGCAGTTTTAAGAATGGTGAGTGCTGTGGATCATCATATTTCTATACATGGTACTAAGGGTGAAGTGCCAAAAACACTTCTAGGGGGCTTAAATAAGGATTTAAAAGAATTGATAGCCACCAGCTTAGAACAAAACGGGTTCACGGTTGAAGAAGCTCCTGAAGACTTGGATGGTGATCATCCTAAGAATATCGTGAATCTATCCAAAACTGGACAAGGTGTGCAATTGGAATTGACGACAGCGCAAAGGAAAGCCTTCTTTAAAAATGGAAAGATCGATTATAGTTCGAGAAGCGATCCATCAAATCAGACAGCTGCCTTCGATCATTATGTGAAAGCGATCCAGTCAGCTATAGAGGAATATGAAGAGATTTAAAAAAGCTATTGGAGAGAACCCTCTTCCAATAGCTTTTTTGCTTAGCGGAGTTAATTAAAGTGAAACCTGGATGTGCTTGAATGCTTCCACATCAAATAACCCCGTATCCGTAAGCTTTAAGGATGGAATGACGGGCAGGGTCAAAAAGGATAACGTCAAAAATGGATTAAATGCGTCTGTAAAACCTAACGAAGCCAGGGCTTTTTTGATGGTCTTCAGTCCTTTATTAACTGTTGTGAAATCCTGATCGGACATCAGGCCGGCAATCGGCAGTGGGAGGGAAGCAATGACTTGCGTGTTTTTGATAACAACCAGGCCGCCTTGCATTTCCTTCAGCTCTTGGATGGCTGCCATTAAATCTTGATCATTTGTCCCTGCTGCGACGATGTTATGTGAGTCATGTGCAATAGAGGTAGCAATTGCTCCTTCTTTTAATCCGAAACCTTTGACGATCCCGGCCCCTACATTACTTGTCATTGAATGTCTTTCTACCACAATCATTTTTAATTGATCATTTTCTATTGATGGAGAAAACATACCATCTTTCAGTTCGACCTCTTCGACAATTTTGTTCGTCTTCAACTGATTTGGGTTGATTTCAATTATATTCGCTTTCTTTCCATCACTAATTGGGATAGCCATGTTTTCCTCACTTAGATCCTTAAATTGTACAGTGGATGTAATGGCTGGGGAAGGGGCTTTTTTTGAACCATTATGACCAAGGTATGTTTCATTTTGAGCAACCAGCTTGCCTCTTTTATACACTTCAGATATTTTTACGGATTCAAGATCGTCTACCATTAAAAAGTCTGCATCATAACCGGGAGCTAAAGCTCCTTTATGGTTTAACCCATAACACTCGGCGGCATTCAAGGAGGCCATTTGGTACGCCTGAAGAGGGGATACTCCTGCTTGAATCGCTAAACGAATATGATGATCAATACTTCCTTCGTCAGTGAGTTCATCGAGATGCTTATCATCTGTGCAGAACAGACATCTTCTAGCGTTCGCTGGCGTCACGACACTGATCAGGTTAGATAGATCCTTCGCTACAGACCCTTCTCGTATGAGCAGGTACATGCCTCGTCTTAAACGGTCTGTTGCATCCTCTAAGGTGTTGCATTCATGGTCCGTGCTGACGCCAGCTGCACGGTAGACGTTAATGGCGTTTGTTTCAAGACCAGCTAAATGCCCATCAATTTTGCCGCCTGCGCTTTGAGCCATCATAATTTTATCTACCATTGAATCTTCTCCAGCGGCTAAGGAGGGGTAATCCATTACTTCTGCTAGGCCGAGCACTCTTTCGTTCTTAAGAAAAGGTTGCAAATCCTTTGCTTTCAGGACTGCTCCGGCATTTTCAAAAGGTGTAGAAGGGACGCAAGAGGGAAGCATAAAATAAACGTCCAGTGGCAGGTGGTTGGAGTCATCAATCATGAATTCGATTCCTTTTTGACCGAGGACATTAGCGATTTCATGAGGATCAGTAACCACTGAAGTGACACCGTGCGGGAGTACGACTTTGGCGAATTCAGAAGGAGGGACCATAGAAGATTCAATATGGACGTGGCCATCGATGAAGGAGGGGCAAACATAGCGTCCTTTTGCATCAATCGTTTCTTTACCTTCATATTGGCCCAGCCCCACGATTTTTCCATTGGAGAGAGCAATGTCCGTATCCAGCCATTCTAAGTTGAAAACGTCTAAGATACGGCCGTTTTTAATGACGACGTCAGCAGGTGTACTTTTACTGGCGATTTCAATATCTTTTTTTAACTCGTCTTTACTAGGACTCATAAGATCTCTCCTTTTAGAGTAGAGGCAATTGTCTATACTAGTAGAAATGATTAATAGTGATTCTATACGTCTGTCTGTACTTTTGTCAATCCAGTGGGGGGTGACGAAATGTACGAAATTCATTCTCATTTGTTCCGTTCTGGTTTATTATAGAGAGGATGATTATAGTTTACACGATAAAAGGAAGGTTTGTATGTCGACAATGGAAGAGAACATTACGCGGATCCAGTTAGGTGAAAAAGAGTTGATCCTGATTGGAACGGCGCACGTATCGAAGCAAAGTGCTGAACAGGTGAAACAAGTCATTGAAGATGAGCAGCCTGATTCAGTATGTGTAGAATTAGATGAGCAACGATATCAATCCATCAAAAACGGCGATCAATGGAAGAACACCGATATATTTCAAGTAATTAAACAAAAGAAGGCTTCCCTTCTGTTAATGAACCTGGCTATTTCGTCTTTCCAAAAACGAATGGCGAAACAATTCGGCATCCAGGCTGGTCAGGAAATGATTCAAGGAATTGAATCAGCTGAGAAAACCGGGGCAAAGCTTGTTCTTGCTGATCGTAATATCCAAACAACGTTCGCCAGGATCTGGGGTAATATTGGATTTTCAGGAAAAGCGAAACTCCTTCTTTCCATTATCTACAGTATATTCAGTAATGAAACGATCTCAGAAGAAGAGCTAGAAAAAATGAAATCCCAGGACATGCTGGATGGGATGCTGAAAGACCTGACAGATAATTTTCCAACTTTAAAGAAGCCGCTTATAGATGAGCGAGATCAGTATTTGGCGCAAAAAATTAAAAAGGCACCAGGCAGCAAAGTAGTAGCTGTCCTGGGGGCGGCCCACGTTCCTGGTATTAAAGAAGAGATCCATAAAGATCATGATCTGAAAAAGCTGACGAAGCGACCGCCGAAATCGAAATGGCCAAAGATCATTGGCTGGTCGATTCCGATTTTGATCATCTCGATTATTGCTTATACGTTTTTAGCAAACCCTGAAGCAGGCACACAGCAAACGATCAGCTGGGTATTGTGGAATGGAACATTCTCTGCAGTTGGAACTGCAGCGGCACTCGCCCATCCACTTGCTATTTTGACCGCTTTTGTAGCGGCACCGATTACGTCACTCAATCCGTTGATTGCAGCTGGCTGGTTTGCCGGTTTTGTACAAGCGTATTTCCGCAGGCCGAATGTAGCGGACTTTGATACACTATCTGAAGATGTAACAAGTGTTAAAGGCTTTTGGCGTAACAAAGTGACAAGAATTCTGCTTGTCGTCATCTTAGCGAACATCGGAAGCTCTCTCGGAACATTCATTGGTGGAGCGGACGTGATCCGATTGTTTTTTGAAAATCTATAAGATAGAAGAGAGAGCTTAACTTCAGCTCTCTCTTTTTTGTTTCCTTTAGTAGAAAGAAGAATGATCAATACCAAAAATAAAAGACTTTTCCCGTTTAGAATGAGGATGGAAGCTTACACATTAAGCGTCCATCCTATTTGTTAAGGAAGAAAATAGACGATTGTTCATGGTTTATTTACAATATTTACACCAAATGTTACGATTATATTACAATTGATTACAAGATTTAGACTTTTTAAAATATCGGGATAGTTAACTTAAAAAATGGAATTTCCTCACGAAATGAAGGAGGCACTACCGTTCTTGATGGCCTCTATTGAATTCCTTTTTAACCAGTTAACACATCCAACATATAAAAAAGGATGACCGTGTATGAGTAATTTTATAAAAGGGACTTCCATTATTGGTGTTATTGTTATCGGTATTGGCATATGGCAAATAACAGTGAATGATGGGATCGGGCAAAATAAAACAGCGGAAAAAATGGAACAGACAGAGGAGAAGACTGATGAGACTCATTATCAGACTGTAACGGTACAGTCAGAAGAGGGACAATCGGAAAACTTGAAGCGGCCGGATTATAGTGGTCAAACTCTTGTTAAGGATAACGTAGTGGCATCAATAAAAAGTATGATTAAAGAAGATCAGCAAATAAGAGAGTTGATTCATAAAATCGGAGAAGATAGAATCCAGGATGATTTGGCGTACGGAGTTCATAGTTATGATTGGAGCAAACTTGATAACGACAACGAAGAAAAGCAGCAATGGATTGATCAACTCATTGAGTTATCGGATCATAAAAAACTGAATGAAATGGCGGAGGAAGCAAGTGTAAACTTTTCTAAATCACTTCTGCAAAAAGATTTAAACTATTATTTTGAAGCGACAAAGAAATTTCAATATTTACGTATGAAATTGTGATTGGAATGACCGCAAATTCTCTATATTAAAATAATATTTACATATTTTTCCTACTTTTCTCTTAGGAGATTTTTTTAGAAAATGTCGAGGGATTCGTTCCTTTTATACCGGGCCCCCTAAGCCTCTTGGTATTTTTTGTTTATTTTGCTCAGATTAAGTTTTCTTCCTTACTTAGGCGGGGACATAACCTATGAAATATCATTAAGGAGGTTATGGAATTGTCCATGGCATTAAAAGAAAGGTTAAATTCTTCCAGTCTGGAAAATTTGCGTCAGGTGGCTGTTCTGGAATTTACGGATGAAGTTTTTGAGTCTGATAACTATTGCTCGCTTGAGGTATTAACTCCGGATGAACACCAACTGTTTATCGTGAATCGAAACGACCGGACACTGACAATTCTTGGTATTTCAAAAGACATGGCAGTTACAAAGGAAACGTTGTTTACACAAAGAATCATTTCTATGAAAGAATGGTTTGTGGATTACAGCATGTCAGACAATACACCTCCTCGAAAGCTTGAAATTGAGTTGATGGGCGGAAGAACGCTTTTAATTGAACCTGGACTATCGACGTCACAAGAGAAAAATTACAAGAAGCCGGAATTCTCCAACCAAGTCAATGAAGACTTTGAGCGCCTCATTGCTGCCTTGAAAAATACGGTTATCTTATAATTAAGATATAATCAAAAGAGCCTTTGCTAAGGCTCTTTTTTTTTTGGATGAGTGTTGTCCTGTGGTTAGCACTTTGATAAGTTATGCCTTGGTCTTCTGTAATTGGGCAGTGGAATGGATGGGACTTGTGAAGGCAACACTGCTTGTTATCAACGGGAACACAACTAAGATTTAAACGCCGATCTGGAAAATCAATCTCTGCATAATCGAGAGCGTTTTGGTTACATTAAAAGGTAACACCGTGCAACCCACTCTTAATTTTAAACCTCCTTACTAATTTCCTAACGCTTCCATTGCAGCAACATCTGTGAAATAGCGGTGAATGCAAATTGTGGAGGTGAGGGGTTTGGATGCAAACACATTATTAGAATTCATAAGACTCTCCATCGATGTTCTCAACTTCCTGGCATTCCTCATATTCTCAACCATTTTCGTATTCAAATCGAAGCAAAGCTAAAAAAGCTGCCATCTTGGCAGCTTTTTTAGCTTGGGTTTTAGGTTTATTTATCTCAGGAGGAAAAGAGACCTTCTATAAAAAGGAGTAGTAAATACCTGTAGAAAGTAAATACAAAGTGAATAAACTGAGGACAACGATGGTAAGTATAAAATTCTTTTTTGAAAAGGAAACGACGATCGCATTGTTGGGATCAAAAATATAACTCCAAAAAAACAATCCTAATACACCGAGCATACCGATTCCGAGGAACAGATTAATCATACCGGGCCTCCTTTTTTGCAAAATCTCTTACTTTTTTATACGCAAAAAAGAAAAGAAAGGTTTCAGTCAGAAGAAATTTGTGAATAGGTACATATGGACTAGGTTACTTTGAAGACGTCCTCAGTATAATAGGAATAACTTTTTAGTCTAGTCGTCTATGTAAATAAAAGATTAATTTTTCGACAAAAAATCGTAAATTTCGTGTTGCATCGATAGAATTCGGTTGTTATAATTACAAATGTACTTCCGAGAGAGGTACAGAAATTACCTTAATATGAAAAAACTACAAAGTGCGGGTGTAGTTTAATGGTAAAACCTCAGCCACGAGCATTTACTTCACCGAGTAAACTGCGAGTTGCTTCGACGGATACACTACCATGAATAAACTAGCAGAGGAAGAAGCATGGTTTGGAAACAGTCCAGACACAGCTAATGAATACTTACAAAGTGCGGGTGTAGTTTAATGGTAAAACCTCAGCCTTCCAAGCTGATGACGAGGGTTCGATTCCCTTCACCCGCTCCATTACTTTCTGTGTAGAGAGTACGCTATTATTTATACAATGTGAGCCAACGCAGTGTTTCGTTAAAAGTAACGAAGCATTGCGTTTTTTAATGAAGTAAAAAGGATATCCCTATACTAGATCATTCTTTCATAGGAGGATTCCAGATATTATGAAAAAATTACAGCAGCAATTGAAACAAATTGATGGAAAAAGTTATAAAGGCTACAAACAAATCCAAGGGAACTATTCCTTTGCTGATTTTGAACTATTCATTGACTACGTACAGGGCGATCCCTTCGCGGCACCATCTAAGATAAGAGTACGTATTCCTAACGAAAAAAGAGCGGTGCAATCCTCTTGGAAAGAAACATCACGCCGAAAAGTTTATACAGAAGACAGGCTGGCGCGTGCGGTAGCTAGGGCCGTCAATAAGAACCACATCCAAGTAAAAGGTTCAGGAAAAAGCGGGATGGTGGCCATCGATCAGCCAGGTCAGGAAATCCTGGAACGAACGGCGGTTTCCCTCAATCAGGATATGACGGTTTGTTTGACAGTCGGCCTCCCAGCTAATGGACGACGCATTAATGGAAAAGAAGCCGAGAAGCTTTTCTTCAAAGTGATCCCGGAAGTCATGAAGGACTCTATTTTTGCGATAAAAGATGAGGAGTTAGAAGCAGCTTGTGAGCTGGCCGATCAACATGAAGCGATTGAGAAAAAGATGAAGGAAAACAATTGGATTTCCTTTATAGCAGACGGATCCATTTTACCGCGAGAAAGTGGAATTAGTGATCGTCCGATGAAGAATGCCGTACCGTTTAAGAGTCCTGAAGAGAACCGGGTTTCTTTTTATATCCCTCATAAAGATGAGCCTATCACTGGAATGGCTCTAGAGAAGGGGATTGTATTAATTGTCGGAGGCGGTTATCATGGTAAAAGTACCCTCTTGAATGCGATGGAGCGTGGGGTGTATCCTCATGTCAGAGGGGACGGCAGAGAGTATGTGATTACAGACCCACAAGCCGTCAAAGTAAGGGCTGAGGATGGACGACAGGTCACGAACGTCGATATCTCTCCGTTTATAAAAAACCTTCCTCATGGAGCGGACACGACTCAGTTTTCTACGGAAAATGCAAGCGGGAGTACGTCCCAGGCAGCGAATGTCATTGAAGCTTTAGAAGCCGATGCTCACACCCTGTTGATTGATGAAGATACTAGCGCGACAAATTTCATGATTCGGGATGAGCGCATGCAGGAGTTAGTCGTCAAAGAAAAAGAGCCGATTACACCATTTATCGATAAAATTAAACAAATGCGTGATGATTTAGATGTTTCCACGATTCTAGTTATGGGTGGTTCAGGCGATTATTTCAATGTGGCCGATGACGTGATTATGATGGATCAGTATGTGCCTCATAACGTTACGAAAAAAGCAAAAGAAATCGCTGAGCGTTATCCTAGTCAAAGAGCGGTAGCGAGCGAGCAGGAGTTCGGAGCAGTCCCTAAGCGTGCCTTTTTGCCGGCAAGTCTTCAGACTAGACGCGGCAAGAAAGATAAAGTTCAGGCGAAGGGCAAAACAACGATTGTCATGGGGAGAACGGACATTGACCTCGATGGAGTCGAACAGTTGGTGGACCCTTCCCAGACTCGTCTTATCGCAGATTTAATTATGCATATGGATAAAAAAGGAATTCTGAAAAAAGAGCAATCGTTAAGTCAGTTGCTTAACGATATTGAACAGCAATTAGATACGAAAGGACTTGCTGCATTCGCCCCATTTAAAGATCAACATCCAGGTGAATTGGCGCGTCCACGTCGTTTTGAAATTGCTGCAACACTGAATCGGATACGAACAGCAAAAGTAAAAGATATACGATAGAAAGGAGGAAGTCAGGGTGGATTTTCACAAGTTCAAAGAAGAGGTTATTGCCTACAGCAAGGAAATTGGCATCGATAAGATTGGTTTTGCCTCAGCGGACGTGTTCGGTGAGTTAAAAGCTCGACTGAAGCGCCAAGAAGCGCTTGGTTATCAGTCCGGGTTTGAAAAAGGAAGCGTAAACGAACGAACAGAACCAAGTCGTTTACTTCCAGGTGCTCAATCGATCATATCCATTGCCCTGGCTTACCCTTCAAAAATGCACGATGCACCCAAAAGTAGAAAAGGCGATCGACGCGGGATCTTCTGTCGTGCATCCTGGGGGCAGGATTATCATGATGTGTTGCGGGATCGCCTCAATAAACTGGGAGCTTTCATTCAAGAACATTTTCCTGAAGTTGAACTGAAATCGATGGTGGACACAGGTGAGTTATCTGACCGTGCTGTTGCCGAGCGCGCAGGGATCGGATTCAGTGGTAAGAATTGCGCCGTGATCACACCGGAGTTTGGTTCATATGTATATTTAGGAGAACTTGTTACGAATATTCCATTTGCTCCAGATGATCCGGTGGATGATAGCTGTGGAGATTGCAATATTTGTGTAGATGCATGCCCAACGGGAGCGCTTGTGCAAGGCGGTCAGTTGAATGCGCAGCGCTGCATTGCATTTTTGACACAGACGAAAGGGTTTTTACCCGATGAATTTCGCACTAAAATCGGAAACCGGCTTTATGGATGCGATACGTGCCAGACCGTATGTCCAAAGAATAGAAAGAAGGACTTCCACCACCATCAGGAGTTCGAACCGGACCCAGAGATTGTGAAGCCTAAATTGACACCCCTGCTGTCGATATCGAACCGCCAGTTTAAAGAAAAGTTCGGCTTTATATCCGGTTCATGGAGAGGAAAAAAACCGATCCAGCGAAATGCCATTTTAGCTCTGGCCCATTATCGTGATGAAACGTCCATCAGTGAATTAATTCGTCTGATGAATGACGATCCAAGACCCGTGATCCGCGGTACAGCGGCCTGGGGGCTTGGAAAAATAGGCACGCCAGAGTGCTTTGAAGCTGTTGAAAAAGCAATGGCGAAGGAAGATGACGAACAAGTCCTCTATGAGATGGAGAAAGGGCTGCAATTTGCTAAACTATGACGATTTGTACCTTTTCATCTACTAAAGAGTTTTGTATAATAGAAAAAACTGCTAAAAGAAGGGGTTGTCTATGAACCATCGGTCTTTTTTATATTATGACTCATTTACTACTCCTTTAGGACCGATGACGGTTCTAACGAACGACGAAGGAGTATGTCGAATCGATTTTGGACATTATGAAGACCGTATTGCTTCTTACCAATCATGGAAAAAGAAGCACTTTCTCAAAGGTGAACTGGTCTATGATCCAGATCATAAATATGTAAAACTAACAAAAGATGAAATTGAAGAATATTTTAATGGAACACGAATTGATTTTACGGTTCCTTTGAATTGTTATGGAACAGAGTTTCAAAGAAAGGTATGGAGAACATTGCTGCATAACGTACCTTATGGTGAAACTCGTTCGTATAAAGACATTGCGGCTGCTATGCATACCCCTAAGGCGATTCGAGCTGTTGGAGGAGCGGTTAATCAAAATCCGTTCTCTATTATTGTTCCGTGCCACCGAGTGATAGGAAGCAATGGTAAGCTTGTAGGATATGCAGGCGGTCTTGAGAAGAAACAACAATTGCTAGAATTTGAGAAAAATCATGTGGTTTTACCAAATAGTCAATAACTGTCTTCCCTTAGTGGGAGGCAGTTTTTTGTTGTATGGGATCGTTCCCTCTTTCATAGGATGTAAAAAGGGGGAGACGGCATGAATCCTACTCATCAACTTCAGACATACTGGCAGCGCATCATTGATCGTTTAGTGGATCAAGAAGAAGAGCAGTGGTTACATAAAAAAGTGCGAGGGTTGGAAGAACGAGGGCATAGGGTAGAACGTGCCACCTTTCGTATTAAACCGTATCATCGTATTGCTTACGATCGAAAGGAAAGCATTCGATATATGCTATTTCTTTCTCTTTTAATAAAGGATGGAAAAAAGGTATATATGGAGGAAGGGATTTACGAGGGCCTCGCTTTATTGGAGCGGAATGAAATCATTCATCAATCTGTCTCTACAGAGGCACCGTATACTTCTGGGCTTTCGCCGAGTGCGGAATTCGTTGAGAAGGAAGAGAGGAAAGGTACTCCTTTTTCCTACAACCGAAGAGAAGCAGTTCGCTATGCCGAACGGTGGTGGGACAGTTACAATTCTGCTTACAAGCATTTTGATTTGGATTGTACGAACTATATTTCTCAGTGTTTAAGAGCGGGTGGTGCCCCTACGTGGGGCCTGCCGAACCGGGCACGAGGCTGGTGGTACACAGGAAAGAACTGGAGCTATAGTTGGGCTGTGGCCAATTCTCTGCGCTGGTATCTCAGTGGTTCACGTCAAGGGTTGACCGCGAAAGAAGTCTCTTCCGCTGACCAGCTAACACCGGGAGATGTCATCTGTTATGACTTTGAAGGAGATGGAAGGTTCGATCATAATACGATCGTTGTGAAAAAAGACAGCGATGGAATGCCGCTCGTTAATGCGCACACCACCAATAGTCGTCATCGATACTGGGCCTATGAAGATTCTACCGCCTATACTCCAAACATAAAGTATAAATTTTTCATAATCGGTGGTTGATAGGTATGATATAATAGCCTAGTTGACTAAGATTAGACTGAGGTGAAGAAAATGCCTAATCATATCGTATTGTTCCAACCAGAGATTCCAGCCAATACCGGCAATATTGCGAGGACATGTTTAGCTACAAATTCTCAGCTTCATCTAATCCGGCCGCTCGGATTTTCTACTGATGACAAAATGCTGAAGAGAGCAGGTTTGGATTACTGGTATGATGTAACGATCTATTATTATGATTCGATTGATGAACTATATGAAACGTTCCCTGAGGGAGAGTATTATTACATCGAAAACTTTGGTACAAAGTCTTATGCGGATTTTGATTTCTCGTCCACCGACCAAGATTTGTTTTTCGTATTTGGACGCGAGAGTGACGGGATCCCAAAATCATTGCTTGAAGGCCTGGAGGACCGTTGTTTGAGAGTGCCCATGACAGACAAGGTTCGTTCTTTAAACC
The DNA here is from genome assembly GCF_002097535.1 of Halobacillus mangrovi. Lineage (GTDB taxonomy): Bacteria > Bacillota > Bacilli > Bacillales > Halobacillaceae > Halobacillus > Halobacillus mangrovi_A. The sequence goes on along the minus strand of NZ_CP020772.1, from coordinate 3,172,926 downwards.
TTTCTAATACAGTATCCATCGTTTTGTTTGATGCCTTGAAGCAGCAGGGCTATCCGAATTTAATTAAATAAAGGAGGAGGCCGGCGAGTGTGCCGGTGTCTTTTTTTGGTGTCCAAACAAAAAACCGCCTCTCTGTTCGGGAGGCGGTTTTACGTTTTTTATTTTCTTGGCGTACCTGCTTTTTCATCATATCCTGCTGAGAAGATGGATGTTAGAAACGTTACGCACACAAGAATGATCAATGTGATTTTCATGTATAAGGTCCTCCTTTTATCCAGACAAGCTATGCTACCCGTATTATACCTTAATTGTACAGCAATGTGAATGGTTTGTCCTGTTAATATTATCCTTCACCTAATGGCAGATGCCTATACGAAAAGGTGGTCCATAACATACGTTGAAGAGTAGGTATATAACCAGGATGGGAATGGAGGAGTTAAATTGGAACAGTATCCTTATCAATACCCTTATGCAAATTTTGATGATTTCCGTGACGAAGATGAGCGTTTCTTCTTTTTGGGTCCTTTCGCAGGGGGTCTGCTTGGCGGATTCTTAGGAGGGGCGATTGCTCCTGGCCTATACGGCGGATTCGGCGGTGGCTACGGCCCTGGACCGTATTATTATAATAGACCTCCTTATTACGGAGGGTATTACGGACGTCCCCCTTATGGAGGCTTCTGGTAAGATATAAAAAGGCTATCTCACGGAAGGTGAGATAGCCTTATTCTTTAGAAGTTTGTTGTATCGAGCTCTTTGCCTTGGGATTCATATCCTTTCATATACTTAATCCGGCGTTGAGCGGATGTACTATTGACTTGCTCGTCCGCGTGATAAGAAGAACGTACCATTGGGCCTGCTTCACAATGCTTGAAACCTTTTTCTAGAGCAATTTGTTTCAACTCTTCGAATTCATCCGGATGATAATAACGTTCTACGTTTAAATGCTTTTTCGTCGGCTGCAGGTATTGGCCGATGGTCATAATATCTACGTTATGAGCCAGAAGATCATCCATAGCCTGAACGATTTCTTCTTTTGTTTCCCCAAGTCCTACCATGATACTTGATTTTGTTGGAGTGTTTGGGCGAATTTCTTTAACGCGGCGCAGCAACTCTAAAGAACGATCATACATCGCGCGGGCACGCACTTTTTTCGTTAAGCGACGAACTGTTTCGATGTTATGGTTGAAAATGTCCGGTTCACCATCCATTAAAGTATGAAGGCTTTCGTAATCTCCCTTCATATCCGATGGAAGAATCTCTACTGTACAGCCGGGAACACGGCGTCTGACCGCTTTTACTGTTTCAGCAAATACAGCTGCACCGCCGTCGTTAAGGTCGTCACGAGCAACCGCTGTGATGACAACGTGTTTAAGTCCCATGATTTCTACGGATTCAGCTACACGTTCTGGCTCGCCCCAGTCCAGTTCATTAGGAAGACCAGTTTTGACTGCACAGAAACGGCAGCCGCGTGTACATGTATCACCAAGGATCATGAAAGTGGCAGTTTTTCGTTCACTCCAGCACTCATGAATGTTTGGGCATCGTGCTTCCTCACATACTGTGTTTAGTTTTTTGTCTCGCATGAGTTTTTTAAGCCCAGTATAGGATTTATTCGTGTTGATTTTAATTTTCAGCCAATCCGGCTTTCTTATGTACTCTTGTTTCTTTGCCATATTTATTTCCACTCCTTTTTTATCGGGAAAAGTTCCACTCGTCCGTTCCGTACCGTTCACGAGCGATTTGTTCGACTTCGTTCCATTGTGCTTCAGAGAGTTCCAGAGGTTCTAAGTTGACTTCAAGTCCTTTTTCAAATCCCTTTTTAAAAGCGGCTTTTGTATCTTCAAAGCTTACATTCTGTTCAACGATCTGGTTTATTGCCACAGCCTTGTCGCCAAACGCTCGGCGTGCTCTCTCTTTGACGCGTTCATTCTTATAAATAAACATATCAAATAGTTTCACATCGTCTACATCGATCGGAATGGATCCATGTTGAAGGATGATGCCTTTTTTCCTCGTTTGGGCGCTGCCAGCAGCTTTCTTTCCATCTACAATCAGCTCATACCAGGAAGGTTCTTCAAAGCAGACCGCGGAGTTTGTTACGTCCAGCTTTCCTTCAGGTACGGCGAAATCTGCCTGTATACCTAATTCTCGGAAGCCCTCCAATAACCCTCTTGAAATAACCAGGTAAGCATCTTTAACTGAGGCAGGCATAGCTGGGTGATCTTCTGAAACTATGACACTATATGTGAGTTCTTTGTCATGCAGAACAGCTCGTCCTCCTGTTTGTCGGCGAACAAGCTCATACCCATGTCGTTTGACACCTTCTAAGTCAATTTTTCCTGTTACTTTTTGAAAATATCCAACGGACAGCCCTGCAGGGGCCCAACCGTAAAATCGAAGCACAGGTGGTATGTTTCCTTGACGATGCCATTTCATCAATGCTTCATCCAGCGCCATATTGATCGCTGGTGTACAATGGCCAGAATCGACAAAGTACCATGTTTCCATTTGCAATCCTTCTTTCTGTCCTAATGTACTTTATCTTGCTAAAATGTTCAAATCAATTCTAACAAGGGTGCCATAGTGTGTCAAAAATTGCAAGCCTTCTTCATTGGCTGCTTTTTTGATGAGTAAGTAGAAAGTACGAGTTCTGTTATTAGAACACCTTTCCTCTCATCATAGGGAAAGGTTTGCAGGTTGTAAATATAAAAAAAGTACAAGAAATCAGCACAATTGATATACAATAGTACATAGGAGGGGTTCATGATGACGCAAATGTGGATTACCAGCATTCTTTTCTTAACAAGTGCAGCGATATGGGCCGTTCTTGCTATTATCTACGAGGACTTCCGACTTTTGAATTTATTTTTATTTATAACTTTCCTTTTAATAGGACTTACACAAAGGAAAAAGTACAAGGAGAAAAAGGATTATGGAGAAGACTGATCTTACCGGATCAGTCTTTTTTATTGAAAAAAAACAGCAAACTATAAAAGGAACAGAATATTGAAATTCGGGAACATAAGCATCTACATATGGGCCAATACATATAATTTATTGTTCGGCTGAAGTTGGCTTGTCTCTCTAGTTGAAAAGTCATTTAATTTTGTGGGCATAATTCGCCTACTACAATAGCTTGTCTTATGCTTGTCGAGGCTGAGCAAGACGCTTCCGCATTTCATTTTGTTGTCTAGTTTCGAGGGATAGCCCTTCGCGACATAAGCAATCCTACTTCGTGGCAAAACCCGCCACGCCGTAGTTTTGCTTATGCGTGTCAGGGCTTTCAATCCCTCTACACTTTTCTTAATTACACATGTTTCTCGTAATCCAAGCATAGGATATATTAAATTTCGTCTGTTAGGACGGGGGAGGTCTCTAATAAGTGGACATTTTAAAAAAGATACAAGACCACAGGGAACAAGAAGAAGAGTTAAAGTGGGAAGGTACATTCGCAGAATACCTAGAGCTTTTGAAAGAGCGTCCGTATTTGGCTCAATCGGCACATTCCCGCGTTTATAATATGATAAAATCCGCGGGTGTAGATGAGGATCATGACCATAAAAAGTATAAGTTTTTCGATCAGGATATCTATGGATTAGATGAAGCGATGGAAAAGCTTGTAGAAGAATATTTCCATCCGGCTGCGAGAAGACTGGATGTTCGAAAGCGTATTTTGTTACTGATGGGACCGGTCAGTGGTGGTAAATCAACGTTGGTGAATTTATTAAAGCGTGGTTTAGAGAAGTATTCTCACACAGACGAGGGAGCCGTTTTTGCAATTAAGGGTTGTCCAATGCATGAGGATCCACTGCATTTGATTCCACAGCATTTAAGAAAAGAATTTCAAGAAGAATATGGCATTCGCATTGAAGGCAGTCTATCACCGCTGAATACGATGCGAGTGGAGACGGAGTACAGTGGACGTATTGAGGATGTTCTAGTCGAGCGTATCTTTTTCTCAGAGGATAAGCGTACAGGCATTGGTACCTTCAGTCCTTCGGATCCAAAATCTCAAGATATTGCTGACCTTACTGGATCCATTGACTTTTCAACGATTGCCCAATACGGATCGGAATCTGACCCTCGTGCTTACCGTTTTGATGGTGAGCTGAATAAGGCGAACCGAGGCATGATGGAGTTCCAGGAAATGCTGAAATGTGATGAAAAATTCCTTTGGCATTTACTCAGCCTCACCCAGGAAGGAAATTTCAAAGCTGGACGATTTGCGCTTATATCAGCGGATGAATTAATTGTCGCTCATACGAACGAAGCGGAGTATCGTTCTTTTATTGCCAATAAGAAGAATGAAGCGTTACATTCTCGAATGATCGTCATGCCTGTGCCTTACAACTTGAAAGTAAGTCAAGAGGAACGTATCTACGAGAAAATGATTCGCGAAAGTGATATCCGTGACGTACACATTGCGCCTCACACATTAAGAGTAGCAGCGATGTTCACGATTCTTACTAGATTAAAAGAATCGAAGAAGGCATCTGTTGATGTGTTGAAGAAAATGCGTCTTTATGATGGAGAAATCCTTGAAGGATTCAGTGATGTGGATGTGGAAGAGTTGAAGAAAGAACACTCCGATGAGGGGATGAGCGGTATCGATCCGCGTTATGTCATTAATCGTATATCGTCAACGATCATTAAAAAAGAACTGACATCGATTAATGCGCTTGATGTACTTCGCTCTCTCAAGGATGGATTAGGCAGTCATGCTTCCATTTCTAATGAAGATAAAGAGCGGTACCTTGACTTTATCTCACTAGCGAGAAAAGAATACGATGAAATTGCGAAGAAAGAAGTTCAAAAAGCTTTTGTCTACTCATATGAAGAGTCTGCGGTCACTCTCATGGACAATTATCTGGACAATGTGGAAGCTTACTGTAATAAAGCGAAATTAAGAGATCCATTGACTGGTGAAGAATTGAACCCGGATGAGCGTCTCATGCGTTCCATTGAAGAACAGATCGGTGTATCTGAAAACGCGAAGAAAGCTTTCCGTGAAGAAATCTTGATCAGAATTTCTGCATACGCAAGAAAAGGTAAAAAGTTCGATTACCAATCACACGAACGTTTACGCGAAGCCATCCAGAAGAAATTGTTTGCTGACTTAAAAGACGTAGTGAAAATTACGACGTCTACTAAAACTCCGGATGAGCAGCAGCTTAAGAAGATCAACGAAGTGGTTGCTACTCTTGTTGATGAACATGGTTACAATTCCAGCTCTGCCAATGAATTGCTTAAATACGTTGGAAGCTTGTTGAACAGATAAATCTCATAAGAAACCATCCTTCTCAATGAATTGAGAAGGATGGTTTCTTTTTTAATGGCTCTTATAAACTTTGCATGGTGACTTGAGTATAGACTTATTTAACAACGTATTCTGGCACATTCAATTCGAGATGGTTTGGGTTGGAATATTTCCGTTACATTAAATGGAATGTGGAGGTCTGGGAAATGGCTCGCTTTCCGTGGGCATGCGCTGAGTCTCCTCGAGCTATCGCTCTCCGGGGTCTCACCTGTCATGCTCATCCCACAGGAGTCTCCATCTCCCGGACCTCCTTCCGGTTGTTTCGAGTAACGCAAACGCCCTAGAAGGGAAAGCTGACCGATAAATTCAACTTCATATTCAAATTGAATGGATGTTGCAAAAAACTTTTGATAGGCCTTATTGATTTCATTTCCAGAGTGCTCTTGTTTATTACAAATTCATACTTTCGTTTAAAATATATACCCTCTCCTGATACTGAATGCTCATGCTAAAGTTAAATGGGGCCGTTCATCATATATTAGAAGGTTGGATGGGAAACGGCGAGACTCCCGCGGGAGAAGGAGCTAGGCGAGACCCCACAAGGAGCAATGCGACTGAGGAGGCTTGCCAGTTCCCCCGCAGGAAAGCGAGTCGTTTCCCAGACAGCCTGTCACTTATTACCGTAACGGCCCCGATGAATTCACGAGGCTGAGTATTCAAGCTAGGCCATGCTTCTTAGATTAATTGCTTTTTAAAACAAAAAAGTGAAGATACTTTCTTAGAAAATATTTGAGTAACAGAAAATTAGGGTACATAAAATTATAGCTGCTCATATGGATACAGGTCTAATGCATCATCAAAGGGAGCGGAGGCAGTTTTATCGAAAATTCGGTGAGAAACCTATTCTAATTTCTAACCGGCTGACTTATCATTTCAAACGTTTATAAACAGCGGTTTGTATATTTGAATATCCCTGATAAATCAAGGCGTTAACACGTTTGATCTGTTATAATGGCACAAAATATGAATGGTGGGTGAGAGGATGGCTAAAAAATATTACGCAATAATTGATGTTGGTTCCAATACGATGCGTTTAGTCGTTTATTTAAGAGATAAAGGCGGACGTTTACGCGAAATCGAAAACGTCAAAGCTGTCGCTCGGTTAAGGAATCATCTTCAGGATGATGGCTATTTGTCTGAAGAAGGAATTCGTACATTGCTAACCACTTTAAATAGTTTTAAAGAAGTGGCTGGATCTTACGAGCTGGAAGAAATGGTGTGCGTGGCCACAGCAACCATCCGTCAGGCAGTCAACCAGGAAGATATTATTAAAAAAGTTTCTGATCACTCAGGGTTTGACATGCGGATTCTTTCCGAGCATGAAGAGGCTTATTATGGATATCTCGCTGTAGTCAATTCAACCCCGGTGACAGAAGGAGTAACGGTCGATATCGGTGGTGGAAGTACAGAGGTTACATACTTCAAGGATCGGAAACTTGTGGAGTCTCACAGTTTTCCATTCGGGGCCTTGACGCTAAAACAGGACTTCTTCAAAAAAGACCTTCCTAAAGAGGATGAAATGTCAAATTTACGTCATTACCTCCTTTCCCAATTTAATACTCTGCCATGGCTGCAAGAGAAGAAAGTTCCTCTTATTGGAATTGGCGGAGGTGCACGTAACTTAGTGCAAATTGATCAGAATTTAAAAGAATATCCTCTCGCAGGATTGCATCAGTACAAAATGAAAGATAGTGACCTTTCTTTTATAAAAAACTACTTGTTTACGCTTTCCATGAAAAAGCTGCAGAAAGTAGAAGGATTATCAAAGGATCGTGCAGATATCATCCTGCCCGCTACAGAAGTATTTCACTCCCTTTATGATGCGGTCCAATCATCTGGGTTCATATTAAGCCGAAAAGGATTAAGAGACGGGGTTTTTTACGAACAGTTGACCCGTGATATGGGCACTTCTGTTTTCCCAAATGTGCTTGAGGAGAGCATTCAAGAATTGGTGACAGATTATGACTTAAGCATAAAGCAGATTCATCATGTGCAGCATTTGGCGCATGAATTATTTTTTCAGCTTCATGAAAAGGGGTTAGGCTCACTTAGGAAAAAAGATTGGAAAGAAGTAAAACGTGCGAGTTACGTTTTCAATCTGGGGGATTATATTGATAGTGAATCGAGTTCTCAACATACCTTTTATCTTTTAGCTAACCGCACAATTGATGGTTTGATGCATATGGAACGTTTACGGCTGGCACTCTTAGCCTCCTTTAAAAATAAGACTGTCTTTAAACAGTTCCTTCAGCCTTATAAAAGCTGGTTTTTAAAAGAAGAGCGAAAAAAATTACGTCTGCTTGGAGCGCTGCTGAAGTTTTGCTACAGCCTGGATAGTACGAGAAGGCAAATTGTTCAGGATATCCATGTGGCTACTCATGATGGGGAGCTTCACATTACTCTATATTGTAAGGATGAATGGATGCCGGAAGAATACCAATGTGAGAAGCAGAAGAAACATTTGGAGAAATCGTTGAAAAGGAATATCGAATTATCCTTTGTGGAACGTAAGGAAGGAAGTTCCGCTAATTAATTGGAAAAGCTCTATTGTTTTACTATCCCTCCGTAAAACAGTGCCATGATTTCAAGGCGATTTCAGTCGAATTTTATCGAAAATTTACGAACACTTAACGTCTTGTTAATATTCAACTTATAAATAGGCATTATGGTGGAGGTAAGACTACAGTGTAAAGGGTGTGCGTAATGGCAACGGAAGAAAAAAAGAAGGAACTCGACAACCCATTATTTTATAACAATCGCGAACTAAGCTGGCTTGCTTTTAACGAACGGGTGTTAGAAGAGGCGCTTGATATGGACAACCCTTTGCTTGAACGGTTGAAATTTTTAGCGATCTGCTCATCAAACCTTGATGAGTTCTTTATGGTCAGGGTCGCTGGATTGAAGGATCAGGTAAAAGCTGGCTTCAATAAACCAGAAAACAAGGCTGGGCTTACACCAAAGCAGCAGTTGGCCAAAATTGCGGAAATCAACCATGAGCTTGTAAGAAGACAGTACGAGAGTTACCAGACAATCAAACCTCAGCTGGAAAAAGAAGATATCTCTATCCTTTCAATAGAAGATTTAACAATAGAAGAAATTGAGAGTTTAGAAACTTATTTTAATGAAAATATCTTTCCGGTTTTAACTCCTATGGCAGTTGATGCATATCGTCCCTTTCCTATGTTGTTGAACAAGTCCATTAATTTAGCGGTCGTCATACAGGATGCGCTTGATCCAAATGACAATGTAAAAAAGACAGCGATCGTGCAAGTTCCAGCGGTCTTAAATCGCTTTGTTCAAGTAGAGCATGAGACAAAGTACCAATATGTGCTGCTTGAAGATATCATCAGTCACTTTATTCACAAGTTGTTTAAAGGCTATCAAGTCCATTCCATCACGGAGTTTAGAATTACACGGAACGCAGATATGACGATTCACGAAGAAGGAGCCCGTGATTTGCTTAAAGAGATTGAGAAAGAGCTTAAGAAGCGCAAATGGGGCGCTGCTGTCAGATTAGAGGTTCGAAACAATAAATATGATGATAAAGTCATTCATTTCCTTTTAGGTGTCCTTGAGATTCATAAAGACGACTTGTATATTACCAACGGTCCATTGGATTTGACGTTCTTATTCAAGTTCCACAAAACCTTTTCTACTATAAAGGATCATTTAATTTATGAAACTCTGATCCCGCAGCCTCCACGAGACCTCGAAGGAGAAGATGATATTTTCGAAGCTGCCACAGAGAGAGACCTTTTTCTTCACCATCCCTATGAATCATTCGAGCCTGTGGTAGACTTTGTTGCTGATGCGGCCGATGACCCTCATGTGCTCGCCATTAAACAGACCCTGTATCGAGTCAGCGGCGATTCCCCGATCATCGAAGCTCTGAAACGAGCAGCTGAAAATGGAAAGCAAGTCACTGTACTTGTAGAGTTGAAGGCCCGATTCGACGAAGAGAACAACGTCCAATGGGCGAAAGAATTAGAGAAGGCTGGCTGCCACGTGATATACGGCATGACTTATTTGAAGACTCACAGCAAAATTACATTAGTGGTCAGAAAAGAACGTGACAAAATAGAGCGTTTCGTTCACCTGGGAACGGGGAACTATAATGATCAGACGGCATCCCTATATACGGATATGGGCATTATAACCTCGAAACGTAAATTTGGGATCGATGCCACTGATTTCTTTAATTACTTAAGCGGATTTACAGAAAAGCCGAAATATCATCATCTGTCCATGGCACCTTTTGATATACGAAACGATTTTATCCGTTATATCAATAATGAGATCCGATTCCAGAAGCAGCACGGAAATGGACGTATTATAGCCAAAATGAACTCACTGACAGATAAGAACCTCATTATGAAATTATATGAGGCTTCTCAAGCCGGTGTACAAATTGATCTGATTGTTCGCGGTATCTGTTGTTTAAGACCTGGCATAAAAGGAATTAGTGAAAACATCCGAGTCATCAGTATCGTGGGCAGGTTCTTAGAACATAGCCGTATTTATTATTTTCACCATAACGGGGATGATCGTGTGTTTTTGTCGTCTGCGGATATGATGACAAGAAATATGGTTAAACGGGTAGAACTTTTATTCCCGATTTATGAACCAGGGGTCAAAAGCCGACTCCAAAAAATTCTCTCCATTATGCTGAGCGACAATGTGAAAGCTCGCGAACAGCATAATGATGGGACATATCGTTACATTGAAGCTCCAAAAGGGGCTGAGAAAATCAATAGCCAAATGAAGCTTTTTGACATGGCTTATCGTGTGCTCGAGGACGAAGAATAACAAATTTATAGCACTTTAACGATAAAAAGTGAAAAAGGCGTACCATCTGGTGCGCCTTTATTGTTATAATAAATTTGTTATATAATGAAAAAATCAGCGAAAAATGTTGAATACGTAAGCGTTTCAATTCTATAATAGTATTTGGACTTGGAAACGTTTTCGAGGAAACAATAGCCAACCAACTACTACTTGGGGGTATTACACGTGTCTAATCAAGGCTCCAATGAAAAATTTTGGGAAAATTTCCATGGCCCCAACATGGGGTATATTGAAGAACAATATGAACAATACACAAACGATCCGAGTGCAGTCGATCCTTCATTAAAGGAATTGTTCGACGAGCACGGTGCGCCTGACTGGATGGCGGGAGATACGTCTGTGAAAACCAATGGTGCTGTGTCGCCAACGGATAAAGACATATCAAAAGTGACCTCAGCAATCAAACTTGTTGAGGCTATTCGTCGTCATGGCCACTTACAGGCAAATATTTATGCCGTAGGGAGTTATGATCGTCCTACGACAAATTTACTCGAATTAGAAACATACGGATTAAAAGAAAAGGATCTGGAAGAGATGCCTGCTGAATGGGTTTGGCCTGATTCCCCATTGAAGCTTCAAAATGCTCTTCAAGTGGTTAATACATTAAAAGAGAGGTACGCAGGTACCATTTCGTTTGAATTTGGCCATGTCTACAATGAAGATGAAAGAAAATGGCTTCAAGAGAAAGTTGATACCGGTTCATTTCGTGTATCGCTCAGTAATGAAGAAAAGAAACAGTTGCTACGCAGGTTAGCAGCAGTGGAGGGGTTTGAGAACTTCCTTGGAAAAACCTTTGTAGCGCAAAAACGCTTTTCCATTGAGGGTCTGGATGTTATGGTGCCGATGCTCGATCACATTATTCAATTAGCATCCGGTGACAAGATTAAGAATATTATGATGGGCATGGCTCACAGGGGCCGTTTGAATGTGCTTGCTCATATTTTGGGTAAACCATACGAACGCATTTTCTCTGAATTTCACCATTCCCCTGATAAGGAATTGGTTCCATCCGAAGGTTCAACAGGGATCAACTATGGCTGGACGGGAGACGTGAAATATCACTTTGGTGCACGTCGAGAGATTGAGAACGGGCAGCAATCGGCTACTCGTGTTACACTCAGTCACAATCCATCTCACTTGGAATACGTCAATCCAGTTGTGGAAGGGTTTACGCGAGCGGCTCAGGATGACCGTTCAGAGCCTGGATACGCTCAAATGGATAAAGATGAAGCGTTTGGTCTTCTTATTCACGGAGATGCGGCATTCATCGGAGAAGGTGTAGTCGCTGAAACCTTGAACATGAGTGATCTTCCTGGATACAGAACCGGTGGAACTGTACACATTATTGCAAACAACTTGGTTGGATTTACGACGAATCGTAAACACGGCCGCTCGACTCGTTATGCAAGTGACTTGGCTAAAGGATTTGAAATTCCGATCGTCCACGTAAATGCCGATGATCCGGTAGCGTGTTTATCTGCTATGGCATTGTCGTATGAATATCGTCAAAAGTTCCATAAAGACTTTTTAATCGATCTGGTAGGGTACCGTCGATTCGGACATAATGAAATGGATGAGCCACGTGCTACACAGCCAAGACTCTACAGCGAAATTGATGAGCATCCGACAGCTGCTGCGGTATATGAAAAGACATTACAAGAAGAATCCATTGTTGAAGATGGAACTCTTGCTGATATGAAAGAGAAAGTAGAGGAAGAGCTTCGTGAGATTTACAACAATATGGATGAACATGAAGCCACTGCGGCAGATGTCAAAGACCGACCAAGCGGAGTAGAACAGCCGCTTGATGAAATCGAAACAGCTGTTGACCTTGAAAGGCTGCGCGGCCTGAATGAAGGTTTGTTGAAGCGTCCAGAAGGATTCAACGGCTTTAAGAAACTTGAAAAAATCCTTCAGCGTCGCAGCAAGATGTTAGAAGATGGTCAAAAAGTGGACTGGGCGACAGCTGAAGCGTTGGCTTTTGCTTCCATTCTTGAAGATGGCCGCCCAATCCGCATTACAGGACAAGATACAGAGCGAGGAACATTCGCTCACCGTCACATGGTGCTGCACGATGTGGAAACAGGTGAAACCTATTGTCCGCTGCATGGCTTAGAACAAGCCAATGCGTCTTTTGATATTCATAATAGCCCGCTTTCCGAGGCAGGTGTCATCGGATTTGAATATGGATATAGCGTCCAGGCTCCAGAAACGCTTGTACTCTGGGAAGCTCAGTTTGGTGATTTTGCCAACGCCGGTCAAGTTATTTTTGACCAATTCATTTCTGCTGGACGTGCAAAATGGGGAGAAAAATCCAATATGATTTTCTTGCTCCCACACGGATATGAAGGACAAGGGCCTGAACACTCAAGTGCCCGCCTTGAACGATTCTTGCAAATGGGAGCAGAAAATAACTGGACGGTGGCAAATGTAACGTCATCAGCTCAATACTTCCACTTGCTTCGTCGACAAGCAGCTATAAGTGATCGTGAAGAAGCTCGTCCGCTGGTACTGATGAGTCCGAAGAGCTTGCTCAGAAACCAGCGTGTCGCTGTAGAAGGCACTCATTTCAGCGAAGGGAAATTCCAGCCGATCATGAGGCAGCCTGGATTGACGAAAGAAGATGATAAAGCAAGGGAAAAAGTGAAAACTTTGCTGCTTGGAAGCGGAAAGATCATGGTAGATATTGAAGATACAGTGGAAAATGCGGATCAATCTTTTGAAACCATTGACGCTGTACGCATCGAACAAATCTATCCTTTCCCTGAAAAGAGACTGGCAGAGATTCTTGAAACCTATCCAAATCTGGAAGAATTGGTATGGGTCCAAGAAGAACCGCAAAATATGGGTAGCTGGTACTTTGTTGAAGGAATCCTCCACAAGCTATTAAAAGGTGATCAAATCCACCGCTATGTTGGCCGTCCGCACCGAGCGTCGCCATCAGTTGGAGAACCAAATATTCATAAAACCGAGCAAAATCGTATAATTCATGAGGCGCTACAGATGTCTAAAGGAGGAAATTCAAATGAAGGAAATTAAAGTCCCTGAATTAGCTGAATCTATCACAGAAGGAACGATCGCGGAATGGCTAGTAAAAAAAGGTGATCAGGTAGAGAAGGGCGATCCAATTCTTGAATTAGAAACAGACAAAGTAAACGTTGAAGTAAATGCAGACGCAAGTGGCGTTATAGCAGAGCTCCTGAAAGACGAAGGAGATGATGTCGAAGTCGGAGATGTCATCGCTAAAGTGGATGAGAACGGTGAAGCAGGCGGGTCTGACGATGATTCTTCTGAGGAAGAAGAGAAAGAAGAAGAAAAAGAACAAAATAAACAAGAAGAGAAAAAAGAAGAAGCTTCAAAACAGAAAGAAGAGAAATCTTCTTCTGATTCCAGCCAAAAAGAGCAATCAAAAGACAGCAACAAAGACATTATTGCAACTCCTGCAGCTCGTAAGCGTGCTCGTGAACTTGGCATTGATCTGAGTGAAATATCTGCAAGAGATCCATTAGGCCGTATCCGTCCGGAAGATGTAGACGCGGCAGCTAAAGGCGGCAGTAAGAAAGAAGAGAAGAAGGAAGAACCTAAAAAAGAGAAGAAACAAGAGAAGAATAACGAGAAAACGGAATTTGACAAACCGGTGGAACGCGTTAAAATGTCTCGCCGCCGTCAAACGATTGCGAAGCGCCTAGTTGAAGCACAGCAGAATTCAGCGATGCTAACAACATTCAACGAAGTTGATATGACGAACGTCATGAAGCTTCGCAGTGACCGTAAAGAGTCGTTCCAGAAAAAGCATGACATTAAGCTTGGCTTCATGTCCTTCTTCACAAAAGCGGCCGTTGGTGCGCTGAAAGAATTCCCATTGATCAATGCAGAGATCCAAGGGAATGAAATTGTGAAGAAGAAATTCTATGACATCGGAATGGCTGTTTCTACTGATGAAGGTTTAGTTGTGCCGGTTGTCCGCGATGCTGACCGTCTTGACTTTGCCGGAATCGAAAAAGGAATCGCAGATCTTGCAACGAAAGCCCGTAATAAAGAACTGCAGCTGGATGACTTGCAAGGCGGATCCTTCACGATTACAAATGGTGGAATTTTCGGTTCTATGCTTTCAACACCAATCTTGAATTCTCCTCAAGTCGGTATTCTTGGATTGCATAACATTGAAAAGCGTGCCAAAGTTATGCCGGATGATACGATTCAGGCTCGTCCGATGATGTACATCGCGCTCTCCTACGACCACAGAATCGTCGATGGTAAAGAAGCCGTCCAATTCCTGCGTCGTATCAAAGAAATGATTGAAGATCCATACGACTTATTACTAGAAGGTTAATAAAAACAACCCGTCAGCTCCTTGCTGGCGGGTTGTTTAATTGGAAATATAAACACGGTGTGGTTGAATTTATATGAAACCTCTAGTAATGTAATTCGTATAAACAACTAAGACTTTTTAGAAAAGAGATTGTTATGAATATATTAGTTGAACTATTAGACGGATCTTATGATTTATTGTTTCTGTCGATTTATATAAGTGTGTTGGTTAGTATAGCCCTGGAAGCGATTTGGACACATATGGTGGCTGACACTTCAGGGTGGATGACTTCCCGTCACATGGTCCCAAAAAAGAATGATCCAGAACTCCTTGTGTTAGACGATGTAGTGGAGTGTGCCAATGAAATGATTCATTGGCTGCAACGAACAGTACGCAGGAAGGAAAGTTCTAAGGATGACGACCATTACCTCTTTATTCGTGCTTAATATAAACGAATAAAGAGGAGGATGTAATTTGAAACGATTAGTAAGTGTTTTGGCAGGTATTGGTTTGTTTTTAACTGGGTGTTCCAGTAATCCAGATGGAAATAATGCAGGGTTCTTTAATCACTATTTCGTTGATCCCTTTGTAAGTGCGATTAAAATGGTAGCAGAAGCTTTTGGTGATAATTATGGCATTGCAATTATCATCATAACCTTAGGTATCCGTTTTATCTTACTTCCGCTAATGTTGAAGACGTATAAGAATAGTCAAGAAATGCGAGTTAAAATGGAAGCAGTCAAACCAGAGATGAATGATATTCAAAACCGTTTGAAAGAAGCGAAGACCCAAGAAGACAAGCAAGAAATTCAAGCGGAAATGATGAAACTTTACAAAACCCATAACATTAACCCTATGAATATGGGCTGCTTACCGATTCTCATTCAAATGCCTATTTTTATGGGAGTATATTACGCGATCCGGAGCTCAGAAGAAATTGCTACTCATTCGTTCCTTTGGTTTAACCTGGGTGAAGCGGATGTGACGATGGCACTTATTGCCGGTCTTCTGTATTTCATCCAATACAGAGTGTCGCTCATAGGGATTTCAGCTGATCAGCAAAAGCAAATGAAGTTGATTGGTCTTCTTTCTCCTATTATGATCTTGATCATATCCTTTTCTGCTCCATCGGCCTTACCGTTATATTGGGCAGTTGGAGGACTGTTCCTCATCATCCAAACATTGATATCCAAGCGATTATATAGTCAAACGATTTAAATAAGCATTCCCCGCTGTAATCTATACAGCGGGGTTTTTGTTAGGAGAAGAGTTAAGGAACAGAAAGTGTGAGTTCGGGTATAGAGACCAGAAAGTGCATGATCAGTATCCCTCTTAAAAGGATCGCTTATTTTACATAGGAATAGAGGCTCCCGCCTAATGTTCTAAGTGTTATTCTAAGACAGGCAGTGCTGTAAACCGCATTCTCAAGCCTTTTATCAAAATAAAAAAAAGAGAAATAAACCATTCATATTTCAATATCCTTCATCCATTTACGTGGACCTGCATACGATAGAGTAATACTCGATTAGGAGGGAGAAAATTTATGGATGAAGAGAAGAGTTTCGTAATCGCCGAAGACGACTGGTCCCTCCATCGGAAAGGCTATGACGATCAGCGGCGACATCAAGAAAAAGTAAAAGATGCGATGAATAAACAATTGCCGGATTTGATTACCGAAGAGAACATTGTAATGTCGAATGGGAAGCGTGTCGTTAAGATACCGATTCGTTCGCTTGATGAATATAAGATTCGTTACAATTATGAAAAGAATAAACATGCAGGGCAAGGAGATGGAGACAGCGAAGTCGGCGATGTGGTTGCTCAAGCGCCTCAATCAAAAGGTAAGCCTGGCGATGGAGATGGAGCAGGTGATCAAGCTGGTGAAGATTACTATGAAGCAGAAGTTTCGTTGGCAGAGCTTGAAGAGGCTTTATTTAAAGAGCTGACCTTACCGAACCTTGATGAGAAAGAGAAGGACAATATCGTTCATACAGATATTGAATTCAGTGATATCCGTAAGACTGGATTAACTGGAAATATCGATAAGAAAAGAACAATGCTTGAAGCGTATAAACGAAATGCCTTAGGTGGGGAAGCTTCATTCTCCCCGATCTATCCTGAAGATATCCGTTTTAAAACATGGGATGAAAAAACGAAGCCGCAATCCAAGGCTGTTGTTATTGCTATGATGGATACAAGTGGATCGATGGGGCAATGGGAAAAGTATATGGCTAGAAGTTTCTTCTTTTGGATGAACCGTTTCCTTAACAAAAATTATGAAACTGTAGAAATTGAGTTTGTTGCTCACCACACTCAAGCTAAAGTTGTAAGTGAAGAAGACTTCTTCTCAAAAGGAGAAAGCGGCGGTACGATTTGTTCATCTGCTTACCGCAAGGCATTAGAATTGATTAACACGAAGTATTCACCTGAACGGTACAATATTTATCCGTTCCACTTCTCAGACGGGGATAACTTAACGTCTGATAACAAACGCTGCCTGGCTTTGATTGAGGAGTTAATAGAAGTTTCGCAAATGTTCGGGTATGGGGAAGTCAATCAATATAATCGATCCTCTAGTTTAATGCAAGCGTATAAAAACATTGATCATCCTAAATTCCGCTACTATATTCTACGCAAAAAAGCGGACGTCTTCCATGCGATGAAACAATTTTTCAGTGAAGAAAATGCAGAAGAGGTATTGAGTTAAAAAAAGAAAAGCCAAGCAACAATGGTTGCTTGGCTTTTTTATTATATTTTAGGTTGTATTCAAACACCTTCTCGTGTAGAATATATACCATCTATCTCTTGGATTTTATATTTTTTCATAAGTATCCAATTATAATTTTACATTAAGAGCTAGCAGTTGTCAAGAGATTAGACTAAAAAGATGATGGAGTGGTGGTTCTATGGATAAGAATACGGTTGAATGGGAAGAAGAACAATCACGGATTGATTTTATTACTCGCTTATTATCTGAAAAGAGACAGCAAATCATCAACGATAACCAAACGGCAAAAGAGGATATTCAACAACTGAGAAAAGGTTTCTGGGATGATGTTACAGTCAACATAGATGAACCTGATGAGGTCATTGAGACCTATGCAAGTATTAAACAGCAGGCAGAATTGTTAGCAGAGAGGGAACGGAGCTACGGGCAGTTTGATAAGCTCGTGGATCAGTATGGTCGTCAGCAGCATTCTCCCTATTTTGGCCGAATCGATTTTGTAGAAGATGGGAAGAAAGAATCCATTTACATCGGTATAGGATCTTTGATGGATAGAAAAAAAGAAGACTTTTTAATTTATGACTGGAGAGCTCCTATTTCGAGTATGTACTATGATTATTCTCCGGGGCCAGCTCGTTATGAAACACCCGAAGGAGAAATTGAAGGAGAAATGGAGCTGAAGCGTCAATTCATCATTCGGGAAGGTCTTTTAAAAGGAATGTTCGATACAGGGGTGACGATTGGGGATGAGCTGCTGCAGCAGGCCCTGGGCAGTAATGCGAGTGCTCAGATGAGAGGGATTGTCGCAACGATTCAAAAGGAACAAAACAAAATTATTCGTTATAAGCAGAACAAGATACTTATGGTGCAAGGGGTAGCGGGTAGTGGGAAGACATCAGCCGCCATGCAGAGAATTGCTTATTTGCTTTATCGTGACCGAAAATCAATAACCGCAGATCAAATCCTTTTATTCTCTCCAAACCACATGTTTATGAGTTATGTGTCTTCCGTTCTACCAGAACTCGGAGAAGAAAACATGCGCCAGATGACCTTTCAGGAATATGCCGCTGGCCGTGTGGAGCACGAGTTTAAGGTGGAAACGCCGTTTGAGCAGCTTGAATACCTGCTTGATCACACTGAGGATCGATGGTATAGCGACAGGGAAAAAGGGATTCAGCTAAAAGCAGCGGTTGCATTAAAAGACCAGTTAGATGCGTATGTAAAAAGGTTAGAAGATAAGGGAATGCTGTTTAAGAATATTACGTTCAGAGGGAGAAAGATTGTTTCAGCAGATGCAATAAAGGGGTCCTTTTATCGGTCTAGCGGAAGCATCCCGAACAGAGTGGAGAGTGTAAAGAATTGGCTTTTAAGCAAACTGGATGAGCTAGAGGCAGAAGAACGAACAAAAGACTGGCCAGAGGAAGAAGCGGCGTTTCTAAGTAAAGAGGACTATTTACACACCTATAAAGAGTTACAAAGTCATCAGAATTTTGATGAGGAGACCTTTGATGATTTCGAGAGGGAGCAGGAGCTTTTAACTAAATTAGTCGTTCAACGAGCTATGCACCCACTGAGAAAGAAGGTTGCAAATCTGAAATTTATCCAGATGAAGAAGTTGTACCATCAGTTTTACGAAATAGTAAAATCTAATGGAGAAGAGCACTGGTATGGTGTGGCGGATTATACTCAAGCAGCCATAGAAAAGAATCAGTTGTATGCCGAGGACATTACCCCTTATCTTTATTTAAAGGATCAAATCGAAGGAAGAAGAGTGAATACGGATATTCGCCATGTATTTGTTGATGAAGCTCAGGATTATTCACCGTTTCAGATGAAATACATTCAGCAGCTGTTTCCAAATGCCCGCTTCAATCTATTAGGAGATTACAATCAGGCAATCCACACGTTATTTTCGGATGTGCCGAGTGTCTTAGAAGCAAAGGAAGTAAACGAAGATACCGAACGGATACAGTTGATGCGCAGCTATCGATCCACCAAACCAATCGTCGAGTTTACGAAGCCGATGATCCCTGGAGGGGAAAAGATCGAGGCATTTAACCGTGAAGGGAATAAGCCTCGACTTCATAAAATATCGAGCGATGCTGTGGCGGAAGTGGAGAAAACCGTGAACGAGAGACTAAAGGAAGGGTACGAAACGGTAGCCGTCCTTACCCGTACGAAAAAGGATGCGATAAACCTTTATGATCAATTAAAAAATACGATTGAAGCAAGACTTATTTATAAAGAGTCGCAAACCTTTGAAAAAGGGGTGCTAGTGCTCCCTGCTTATTTAGCAAAAGGGATAGAGTTTGATGCCGTCATTATTCCAGATGCATCAGATAAAACTTATTACCGGGAAGAAGAAAGGAAACTCTTCTATACTGCCTGTACGAGAGCGATGCATGAACTGGATATCTTTTATCAAAAGGAAAAAAGTCATTTTCTAGAACAGATCCCTGAAGACTTATATCAGAAGATATAAACTCACAGTGGCTCCCGGTTATGGGAGCCGCTTCAATTCAAATCCATGCGTTTTGCTATCATCTTTTGTAAAATAGAGGAATGAAGACAAAAAGGGGTATCTGTAATGATCCAAGAAATCTTAGAATCTAATCAATTCATCATGCTCGTAGCACTATTATTAATCATCAGTATCGTCGTAACAAAATTCTCTTCTCGATTAGGGGTTCCTTCCCTTGTCCTCTTTATTGCTGTAGGAATGATTGTGGGCAGTGATGGACTGGGTTTCCTGTATTTTGATAATCCTGAAATTGCCCAGCTTGTCGGAGTCTTTGCGCTGATTGTCATTTTATTTGAAGGTGGTATGCTGACGAAATGGAATGATATTCGCTCAGTCATTGGGCCTTCCGTAACCCTGGCCACCGCAGGGGTTGTGCTCACTACTGGAATCGTTGCCATAGCAGCAAAGTATATTTTACATATCACTTGGCTTGAAGCATTACTTTTAGGTTCGATCATTGGTTCAACAGATGCAGCTGCCGTTTTTGCTGTGTTAAAAGGAAAAAACATTCGCGGTAAGCTTGAAGCGACCCTTGAGGCAGAATCTGGTACCAATGATCCGATGGCCGTTTTTCTTACGATCGCTTTCATTCAGTTGCTGACAATTCCTGACGTGAATATTTGGGGCATGGTCGGTTCTTTCTTTTGGCAAATGGGAGCTGGGTTAGTTGTCGGGGCTATGGTCGGCTATCTAGCCAGCTATTCATTGAATCGTATCAATCTTGATTCGAGCGGCCTCTACCCGCTGTTCGCTCTAGGTTTTGCCTTTCTGGCCTACAGTGCGAGTTCTCTTATTCAGGCGAGTGGACTTCTTGCTGTTTATGTAGCGGCTGTTTTTATCGGGAATGCCGAACTTGCCTACCGTTATTCAATCCTCAGGTTCCATGAAGGATTCGGTTGGATGGCTCAAATTTTAATGTTCATCATTTTAGGGCTATTCGTCTTTCCGTCAGAAGTTTTTACACTTCCAGTAATGATTGATGGATTGATTGTTGCAATTGTCTTGATACTTAT
This sequence comes from Halobacillus mangrovi, assembly GCF_002097535.1. Taxonomy (GTDB): domain Bacteria; phylum Bacillota; class Bacilli; order Bacillales; family Halobacillaceae; genus Halobacillus; species Halobacillus mangrovi_A. The sequence continues at coordinate 3,152,193 of NZ_CP020772.1, read as the reverse complement.
CGCAAGACCCGTAGCGACTTTTATCAGTTTAGCCGGATTTAAATTCGATACGAAAGAAAAGTTATTCTTATCGTGGGCTGGACTTCGCGGAGCTGTGCCGATCGTACTAGCTATATTTCCGATGCTTGCTGAGATTGAGAACAGCCAGGTTATCTTCAATGTTGTATTCTTTACAGTATTGATTTCAACACTCGTGCAAGGATCTACCATTACGTGGTTAGCAGAGAGACTTAAGCTCGTCTCGGAAAAAATGACGAATCCTATCCACTCGCTTGAGCTGATTTCGATCGGAAAAACAAACGTTGAAATGATGGAGTTTGAGGTAATGGCACACAACCAGATTGTCGGGCAAACGCTGGAGAACATGGAGCTGCCGGACCGTGCCCTCATCAATGCCATTATTCGTGACGGAGATGTGATCACTCCGTACGGTCAGACAGAAATCAAAACAGGGGATACGCTCTATATTCTTGTATCAAGAAGCAGCAAAAAAGAAGTCCGCAAATTGTTAGAAGCCGTGAGAACGCAAGAAGTGGACAACGAAAAAAGCCGAGCTTGAGGCAGCTCGGCTTTTTTCGTAGCAGCTATGATATTTGGGGTGATTCAATATGATATGAAGAATACACTTTATATTATAGGGAACAAGCCATAATTTGTAAACCTTTTCTTCAGAAAACAAGAAATATTTACTATACGTTAACGTAAATTCATCCTTCTTAGTAAATGGAATTGTGATGAAAGAAAGATTCCTATACAATGGAGAGACTAAGGAGGGATGTACGGTGAACAAAAAACTGGGATTTATCGGCTGTGGCCAAATGGGCCAGGCGATGATTCAAGGAATGATTGATGCCGGCTTAGTTGAAGCGGAACAAATTGCCGCAACGGCTTTGTCTGATGAAACCATTGATTTTGTTACAGACGAGTACGGCATACAAATATCTAATGATAATAAAAGGCTGGCGAGGGAAAGTGAAATCCTTTTCTTGGCTGTAAAGCCTTATGTCTATCAAGGCGTCATCCAGGAAATTAGGGATGAAGTCCCAGAGGACACTGTAGTCGTTACAGTTGCTGCAGGAATTACGCTTGATGCTATGAAAGAGGCTTTTGGAAAAAACGTGAAAGTCATTCGATCTATGCCGAACACCCCTTCTCTAGTAGGAGCGGGAATGAGTGTGCTTTGTCCAAATGATTTTGTGACGAAACAGGAATTAGCAGAAGTCATGGAAGTGTTTGAAAGCTTCGGTGAAGCCGAGGTCGTCGAAGAAAAACTAATGGATACTGTGCCAGCGCTAAGTGGTTCATCGCCAGCATTTGTATATATGTTTATTGAGGCAATGGCTGATGGTGCTGTGAACGAAGGTTTTCCAAGAGATAAGGCTTACAAACTAGCGGCTCAATCGGTGATGGGAGCTGCTAAAATGGTACTTGAAACCGGCCGTCATCCTGGGGACTTAAAAGATGCTGTTTGCACACCAGGCGGAACAACGATCGCTGGTGTAACCAAACTGGAAGAAGAAGGCTTTCGTAACGCCGTCATTCAAACGATGACAGCATGTACAGAAAGATCAAGGCAATTAGGAAAAGGTACGAAATAAGCAAAGCTCAGCCGGACATGTTTTACATGTCTGGTTTTCGTATGGGCGAAACCATTTGGCGATCAGTACCGTATGTATAGGGAAAGGGTAAGGAGGTCTGTATATGTGGAAGGAACCAGCTCAGAGAATATCCCGAAAAGCACTAACTCTATGGAGAATTTATGGTGCGATCCAAGTAGGAGTGACGACAATGCTTGCGGCAGGTCTCATCGTCACTGTTTTACTGTGGAATTGGCCTTCCTGGCTACTGGCGATTGCGGCGGGAATCATCCTTTTTGAAATCCTTTTTTCTGTATGGCTGATTCCAAGTTTGCGTTGGAAACGGTGGCGTTATGAAGTGACCGATCAGGACATCGAACTTCAATACGGCATACTTATTATAAAAAGAACGCTTGTCCCCATGATAAGAGTTCAGCACGTCGATACGGAACAAGGACCGTTGCTGCGTAAATATAAATTATCTACGATCAGCATCTCTACAGCGGCTACTGTACATAAAATACCTGCTCTTGATGAGCTGGAAGCAGAAGAGCTGAGGCAGTCGATATCTTCACTAGCAAGGGTGGCAGAGGAAGATGTTTGAACCGAAACGTCTCCACCCGATTTCAGCGCTTATTAATTTTGTAAAAAGCTTAAAGGATGCCTTGCTTCCTTTGTTAGTCGTATTTTTCATAAACGGTAATGTTCTGAGTGGGGATATCGAATGGGTTCCTCTATTGATTTGGGTTGGCTTTCTCTTATTGATTCTCGTGGCAGGTATCGTGAAGTGGCTACGATTCACGTACCGTGTAGAGGAGGGCGAGCTTCGGATTGAGTATGGACTTCTTTTTCGCAAAAAGCGCTATATTCCTTTTGAAAGAATTCAAAGTCTCGATTTTTCCGAGGGGATTTTCCATCGGCCATTCCAGCTTGTCAAAGTTTCTGTAGAAACAGCGGGGTCTACAGATAGTCAGAAAGCTGAGGGAGAACTGACAGCGATCAAGCTTACCGAGGCAAAAGAATTGGAAGCGCTAATTCTGAAGGAAAAAAATAAGAAAGTCGAATATGAACAAGGCGAAGAAAGTAAAAATGAATGGTCTGCTCGCAAGAAAGTTTATGAAATGAACATGAAAGACATCATCCTGATGGCCATCACTTCAGGCGGAGCGGGTGTTGTCATTTCTGGTGTCGGTGTCTTCTTTTCTCAGGTTATGGACGTCCTGCCTCTTGGTGCTATCTATGACCAGATTCTAGACTGGATTCAGATTGGCGTATTGATAGTTGCTTTTACAGCCCTTATGGTTCTTCTGATTGCTTATGCCATTTCTATTTTGCTGACGATTTTCAGATATGCAAATTTTACGGTCTATCTAAATGAAGATGATCTGATTATTACAAGAGGATGGCTAGAGAAGAAACAGATGACCATACCGCTGAATCGTATCCAAGGATTAAGAGTAGACGAGAATTTAATCCGTCAGCCTCTTGGCTTTGCATCCGTAACTATAATCAGTGCAGGAGGCGGCCTTCCGAACGAGTCCGATCAGCAGTTGAGGGTTCTTCCTTTTATTAAAAAGAAAAAGATCGCTCGTGTTCTTCAGGAAATATTAACAGAATATCGCTTTGATGTAGATTGGAAAAAGCCGCCGAAAAGGGCGAAGATAAGGTATATGATCCGGCATTCCTGGTTTGCATGGCTTGCCGTCGTTCCGTTAAGTATATTTCTGTTTCCCTATGGAGTGTTTGGAATCTTAGGGGCTCTCGCTTTTACTGGGTTAGGACTGCTAGCCTATAACGATGCAGGGTGGGATATTGAAGATCAACAACTGACGCTGAGAAGCCGGTCCATCACCAGACAAACGTATGTGATGAAAAAATACCGGATCCAGGCTGCCTCTCTTTCTCAAAGTATCTTTCAGAAGAGAGTTGATTTAGAGAGTGTACACGTGACCTTGAAGTCCGGTGTCGGCGGTGCCCAGGCTCAATGCTTATATTTGGAGGACAAGGATTCGAGAAAGATCATAGGCTGGTATCGTCCAGGGTAAGAAAGGAATCGAAGTTTATCTTCGGTTCCTTTTCTTTTTCATGTTTTTGCTTAACCTTTTGTTAATAAGTAGAGCGTCAATCTATGGTTTCTTTTCTCCCATTAAAGCCTCATTAACCAGAAGACTTGAAATCGAGATATTCTAGGGCCGTTGCTTAATAAGCGTAAGGTTGGCTGGAAAACAACTCGCTTTCCTGCGGGGGAACTGGCGAGCCTCCTCATTCGCTGCGCTCTCTGTGGGGTCTCGCCTAAGTCCTTCTCCCGCGGGAGTCTCGCTGTTTTCCAGCCAACCTATCTATTCTGTGGTGAACGACCCACTCATGAGGAATTAGAACTCCTACTTTAAGTTAGAGCCCCTTAAGTATATCGAATAGAAATGAGGACAAGCTTGTTCAGTTAAATACATTATTTGACGAATATACTAGCATTTGACGATATTTACACCAATTTCGCTGATATCCAGGCTTAAAGGCTGATATATAGAATGATTCTGACCTATTGTGCTCTTTAAAATCTTGCGTCCGATCTTCTTTTTGGGAGATAAGCTTTTTTTACATAACTTCTTTATTTTTGTGTTGCCGTTACTCACAACAATCGGAAGGAGGTCCGGGAAATGGTGAGACTCCTGTGGGATAAGCATGACAGGTGAGACCCCGGAGAGCGATTAGCTCGAGGAGGCTCAACGCATGCCCACGGAAAGCGAGCCATTTCCCGGACCTCCTGCATCTATTTATCGTAACGGAATCGTCTAAACTTAAGTTATCTCGAAATGAAGTTTTTAGGATACCTGCTATATAGGGGAATAAGAAATATAGAAAAGACAGTAAGGCGATAGCTTCAATTAAAACACGAACATTTTTGGTAAATCTATTGATTTTTGTTCGTGAAAAAGATAATATAATAACCGTTGCTATTTTAATTGGAAGCAAGGTGTTACGAATGAAAAATCAATTTAAATTAGAAGAAAACCATACAAATGTACGTACAGAATTATTAGCTGGGTTCACAACCTTTTTAACGATGGTTTATATCGTTGTCGTTAACCCCGGGATTCTATCAGCAGCCGGGGTCCCATTCGAGCAAGCGTTCATGGCTACGATTATTGCTGCGGTCGTAGGTACACTGATAATGGCTTTTGCAGCAAACTATCCAATTGCGATTGCACCTGGGATGGGGATGAACGCATACTTTGTGACAGAGGTTATCCAGCAGGACGTCAGTTATTCGGTTATTTTAGGCACTGTATTCTTAGCTGGTATTTTATTTGTAATTTTGAGTTTGACAAGTTTAAGAGAGATGCTAATTACAGCCATTCCGGCTTCATTGAAATATGGGATTACCTCAGGAATTGGGTTATTCATCGCTTTTCTAGGACTAAGGATGTCAGGAATTATCGTAGCGAGTGAGGAAACGTTGGTCACTTTGGGAGACTTGACCGCACCGGGGACGTTGTTGACAATTGTGGGTCTATTCATCACGCTCATTCTCATTGCAAGAAATGTAACGGGCGGACTATTTATTGGAATGCTGATTACTGGTATCATTGGTTTTTTTACTGGTCAGCTAGAGATCACCAAAGTTATGTCAGCCCCTCCAACGCCTGTATTTTGGGATATTGATCTCGCAGGAGTTTTTGCGAACAGCCTTTATACTGTCATCTTTGCCTTTTTACTAGTTACAATCTTTGATACGACAGGAACAATGGTCGGTGTTGCTGAGCAGGCTGGATTTATTCGGAAAGATGGAAGTCTGCCACGAGCTAGAGCGGCCTTGATGGCTGATGCCTCAGCTACCACGATAGGAGCTATGTTTGGGACGAGCCCGTCATCTGCTTACATCGAATCATCTTCTGGTGTAGCGGCAGGGGGGAGAACGGGCTTGACCACCACAGTGGTCGCTGTCCTGTTTATTGTCTCCATGTTCTTTGCTCCTCTTGTTGGAGCCGTATCAGGTTTACCTGCTATTACCGCACCGGTTCTTATCATCGTCGGTTGTTTTATGATGGAAGGTTTAGCCAACGTCAATTGGAAGTCATTTGACGATGCTTTCCCGGCATTTATCATTATTCTGACGATGCCTTTAACTTCAAGCATTGCCACTGGAATTGCAATGGGATTCATCACGTATCCTGTTCTTAAATTGGTTATGGGTAAAGGGAAATCTGTGCACTGGCTGCTATACCTTTTTGCGATTATATTTATATTACAAATGACTTTTTTCCCTGGTCATTAATATGGAACGAGCCTCATGGAAAATCCATGAGGCTTTTTTTATGTATTTCTGCCAATTCCTGTATAGATTGGCAGTGGACGAGGCACCCTAATTGAAGGTGATGCCAATGGGATTTTTAAAAAGATTTTTCTTAGGAGATGGGACAAAAGTAGAAGATCAAACGCTCCTAGAAGATCAGAACGAGCCTCAGCAACCAAGTTCAACGAAATTAAAAGATAACGTCGACTATTTAAGAAGTGCATTCAAGGGAACCAGTGATCTGAAAATAAGGTCGCTGAAAAGAGGTCAGGCTGTACTTATCTATATTGAAACTCTCGTAGATCAAGATAAAGTGCAGGATAAAATCTTTTCTCCTATCGAATGGGGTAAGGTGGAAGACTTTCCTGACATACCAAATGCACGGCATTCGGAAAACCTTGAAGAAGCGATTAATACCTTGCTCAGGGGTCATGCCATCTATATGGAAGATGGAAGCAAGGTCATTACACGGTTTAGTGTGACCTCTGTCTTTAACAGGAATGTCGAAGAGCCTCAGAATGAAAAAGTAGTTCGTGGCTCGCATGACGGTTTCGTAGAAAATTTGTTGATGAACATAAACCTTGTGAGAAAAAGGATTAACCATAGGGACCTCGTGGTTAAATATTTTAAAATCGGCAAAAAAACGAATACGAATATAGCTATTCTGTATATGGATGGATTAGCTGACCCTGAAGTTATTCAAAAAATGGAAGAGAGAATTCAAGCGATCAGCGTAGAAATGATTCAAAGCCCAGGGTATATCGAAGAATTCATAGAGGATAACCCTTATTCTCCTTTCCCGCAAATGTTAAATACAGAACGACCTGACCGTGTAACGGCAAATATTATGGAGGGAAGGGTTGCGTTGTTTGCAGAAGGGAGTCCGACAACCTTAATTGCACCTTCGACTTTCTTCATGTTTTATCAGGCATCCGATGATTATAATGCACGTTGGTATACAGGTACGTTTGTTCGTTTAATCCGTTTGGCTAGTTTTATTATTGCAGTTGCTCTCCCGGCATTTTACATTGCTATCATCAGTTACCATTATGAAGTGTTGCCTGATGACCTTCTTATCCCAGTGAAAAGCTCCATCAATGAGATTGCCTATCCGCCTTTACTTGAAGCATTGATCATGGTCATCATTATTGAGCTGATAAGGGAATCAGGGATTCGTCTTCCTTCACCTGTTGGACAGACGATAGGGATTGTAGGGGGTCTCGTTATTGGAGACGCTGTCGTAAGAGCGGGACTTGTATCCAATCTTATGGTAATTGTAATTGCGTTGACGGCTATCGCTTCATTTGTGGTTCCATCGAACGAATTAAGTACAACACTGAGGCTGCTGACCTTTCCTATTATCTTCTTAGCAGGAACATTTGGATTCATAGGAATTGTTTTTGGATTTTTATTCTTAACTATCCATTTAACGAGACTAGAGTCTTTTGGAGTACCTTACTTTTCTCCTGTTGCACCATTAAGTATTAAAGATTTGAAAGACACTTTTATACGACTTCCGTTGTTTATGATGAAAAAAAGGCCGAAAGATGCTCATCCATTAAAAGCTGAAGCTATGCAGGAGTCGAGGGAGTGGGTGAAGGATGAACAAAACAAAAACGAAAATTAAATTATCCCGGCGTCAGTATTTCTTCATTATTGTTCAAACTGAAATTGGCGTCGGAATTTTGTCTTTGCCTTATGATCTTCATACTGTAGCGAAACAAGATGGCTGGATTTCTCTTCTTATTGGAGGTATCCTTCTTCAAATAGTCCTATTTATCATTTGGCTGATTGCAAAGAGATATCCAGAAAAAGATTTTTTTGAGATTAACGAAGCTGTTTTTTCCAAGTGGGTGGGAAAATGCGTTTCTTTCCTATATATCGCATACTTTATAATAGTAGGAATGGTGATATTGCTTTTGTTTGTCCGCCTGATCAGTCTTTGGGTACTCCCTCAGACACCTTTTTGGATATTAGCATTTTTTATGATCCTGGTTTGTTTTTATCTGGCTTCGGGCGGTGTCATCGTAATGGGAAGGTTTTACACGTTTGTCTCTCCATTGTTAATTTTTCTTATCGTATTTGTCATATATGCAACAAAAGAATCTAAACTTTTATATCTCTTTCCTATCTTACAATCAGGGTGGATGCCTGTTATAAAAGGAGCGAATGAGGCTGTTTTGTCATTCTTTGGTTTTATTATTAGTTTAGTAATTTATTCCAAAGTAGAAGGAAAGCCAAAACAAAAGTTGAGGACCATTTTTTACGCTCATTGGTGTGTAGTCCTATTTTATTTATTTACCGTTATCGTTAGCTTTACATTTTTTAGTACTATAGAAATCAGTTTTGTTCAAGAACCGTTGTTATTTATGTTAAAATCCTTTGAGTTTCCAGTCGTAACAAGGCTCGACCTGTTTTTCCTATCAATATGGATGGTCAGTGTAGCAACGACGATAACAACTTATATTTATATGATAGGCTTAGGCATCATAGATGTTTTCAATACGAAGACCACAACCATTCCTAATTTGATTGCTGCTGCTCTTTTGTTCATCCCGTCTTCGATCGTCGGTTACAATATGAACCTGGTTGATCAAATTAATAACTTGGTTGTATGGTTTGGCTATATATTTTCGATCGCTTTTCTTGTAATTATTTATGTAGTTAGTCTGCTTAGAGGTAATAAGCGAGGAGGAGTATCGTGAATAAGAATTGGTTTTATATAGTCTTATGCCTCGTTCTTCTTACAGGCTGTTGGGATCAGAGACAATTTAAAGATATAAAACTTGTGCTTGCCATAGGATTTGACAAGAATGAAAATGGAGGAATTCAAGAAACAGTCACCATTCCAACGATTCAGCGCAGTACAGATGGTCCAGCAAGTGAATTAATTAAGGTAGTTACAACCTCAGGAGACACTCCTAGGGAAGCACGAGATTATACTGATCAGATGGTTGCAGAATCATTTGACCCTTCAAAATCGAAAGTTATCTTATTAGGGGAAGATTTAGCTAAGGACAGTATCCAGCCAGTCTTTGATCAATTTTATCGAAATCCGAATAATAATCTAAACGCTTATATAGCAGTTATAGAGGGGAAAGCCGAAGATGCGATTAGACTATCACCTGAAAATGAGACGAGTTTCAGTAGTTACGCCAGTGGACTATTGGAAGGACTGGTTACTTCTACTCATTCTACAGGGGAAAACATAGAAACGCTGCATGGTGAATTACTTGAACCGGGGGTTGATTTCGCTGTCCCTTTGTTAAGGGTGGATGAGGAGAGGGAGCTTTTAAATTTTATTGGACTTGCTTTGTTCCATAAAGATAAATATTCGGGTGAGTACATTCCAGCTCATCACACCTCTTTGCTAATGTTATTAGAGGGCAAGAGAGGCAGGGTTACCAACATTACAGAAAAGGTGACAGACGAGGAGGAAAATCATGTGAGGAACTACATTACTGTTAAGGTAATGAAGAACGAGCATGATATAAAGGTTAAGGTGGAGGGTGATCAAGTTACGGCTAATATCAATTTAAACTTAAAAGTGAGAGTTGTGGAATATCCGAGAAACCACTTGACAGATAAAAAAACAATTAAAGAGTTAAATAAGAAGCTCTCAGAAATATTGACAGAGGATTCCAAGGAAGTCTTAGCTACCATTCAAGAAGCGAACAGTGATGTGTTTTATATTGGACGCAAACTTCAAGCTTACCATCCGGAATACTGGAACAAAGTGAAGTGGGGGGAGGAATTCCCGAACATTAATATTGTTCCAAATGTGAAAGTGAAGATTGTCCAGTACGGAGTAATTAGTTAAAAAAATTTTGTTTTTTTGAAACCTATAGCCCGAGTGTTTCGTCTGTATAGTACAGACATTTTAAAGTGCTGCTGTAAAAGGATCAAGTATTGAAATTACACACCCATGCAGTAATGAATAGAGCGCTACTTGCAAAAGTGGGGGCGCTCGTTTCATTTATAAATTTGTATACCTCCCCTTAGGTATAGCACCTGTCGACTGACCATTGGCAGGTGCATTTTAGTTTCTGGTGTACATAGAATCTTATTATTAAGCCAAACTACATCTGACTACACTATAAAGGAGCGAACGAATGTGAAGTTTTGGATGTGGTTAGGAGTCATGATGATGGCAGCGGTATTGTTCGTCCAGGTACCACAAACGACGCACGCGGCAACAGATACTTATATTGTAAAAAGCGGAGATACATTGTGGAAGATATCCAAGCGTTATCAAATTGGATTATCTGAAATTATCAACGCTAACCCGCAATTCTATAACCCTGACTTGATTTATCCTGGTGATCGGGTGACCATCCCATTGAAGGGGAATATCAAGTCTGTAGAACAACAGGTCATCGATTTGACCAATCAGGAACGTGCGAAAAATGGTTTGCCAGCACTTAAAGAAAACTGGCAGCTATCCCGCGTTGCACGCTACAAATCAAGAGACATGAGAGACAGAGGTTACTTTTCTCATACATCTCCAACTTATGGATCGCCTTTTACCATGATGAGGGATTTCAACATCAATTACCGCCGAGCTGCCGAGAATATTGCAGCAGGACAGCGCACGCCACAAGAGGTAGTCAATGGATGGATGAATAGTGCTGGCCATAGGAAGAATATTTTGGATCCCAACTTAAGACAAATTGGGGTCGGTTACGCTAAAGGTGGAAGTTACGGTCATTATTGGACGCAAATGTTCATTAGTCAATAAGGAATTAGCAGGTCGATGTTCATTCATCGACCTTTTTCTTATGTAAACCCTTTACAGAATGAGACTTTCTGATTATGATAGAAAGCAGAGTTTTATTTTGAGAATGATTATCAATATTAGGTGGAGGGACAGAAAAATGAAACATAGAAAACTTATGGTTTTTATACTTATGATTGCCTTTGCATTTATTCTTACTGCTTGCGGTACCAGTGAGAATGAAGGACAATCTTCTGAGGATCAAACGAAAGAAGAAGATCAGAACGAAGATACAAGTGTCATTGAACACGAAATGGGAAAAACAGAGATCTCTGGTACACCTGAAAAGGTCGTAGCTCTAGAGTTCTCTTTTGTTGATAACCTTGCGTCACTAGGTGTATCTCCGGTTGGAATTGCCGATGATAATGACAAGGAACGTATCATTGAACCCATTCGAAAAAAAATCAGTGATTATACGTCTGTAGGGACTCGTAAACAGCCTTCGCTAGAAGTGATTAGTTCGCTACAGCCTGACTTAATTATCGCAGATATGAAGCGTCATAAAGATATCTATGATCAGCTTTCTGAAATTGCACCCACAATCATCCTTCCTTCTCTTGCAGCAGATTACGAAGGAATCATCGACAGTTTTGAAACGGTAGCGAAAACGATGGGAATGGAAGAAAAAGGGCAGGAAGTTCTGAAGGAACATAAAGCAAAAATGGAAGAGCTACGTGCAAAAGTCCCAGAAGATGAAGATCGTACTGTTTTACCGGCAGTAGTAGCTGACAGTGGGTACTTTGCTCACAACATGGAATCCTACACAGGTTCTCTTTTAGAGTCTATTGGATTAAAAAATGCCATTCAAAGCGGCGATGCTCGTTACAATAAGATTAATTTGGAACAAGTTGTAGAATTTAATCCTGATGTGATGTTCCATATGTCGACGGGCGATCAGACCGTTGTAGATGAATGGAAGAACAATGACCTTTATCAAGATATATCAGCTGTGAAAAACGATGAAGTTTATGAGGTGGATCGCAATATGTGGTCACGTTTCCGCGGCTTGATTTCTTCAGAGAAAATCTTGGAGGATGCTATCCGATACCTTTATGAATAACAGAAAAGCGGAGGGCCAGCCTCCGCTTTTTTATGTCATTTTATGATAAAGTGGAATCAGCTTTAGGGAGAAATAGGAGACATAATATATGGAAACAATGTTGAAACAAAAACAACCTCATACGTTCCGGATCAGCTTTACGCTGATGATTGGGCTTCTCTTATTAGTGATGAGTTTGGTCGCCAGTTTGAGTATAGGGGCTTACCAGATTGATTTTAAGACGGTTTTAGGTCTCCTTTTTAACGACAACGGTAGTAAAGCATCCTCCATCATCCATACCATTCGTCTGCCAAGGGCTGTCATTGGCATGGTAATTGGGGCTTGTTTAGCTATTGCCGGTGCCATCATGCAATCCATTACAAATAACCCGCTTGCTTCTCCACAAATCTTTGGAGTTAATGCAGGAGCATCTTTAATGGTCGTGCTTGGTGTGGTGCTTCTTCCTGATTTAGCTCCGAACACGTTAGTCTATTTCGCGTTCGCAGGAGCTGCAGTAGGCGGAGCAACGGTGTATTATTTAGCTTCAACGGGGGGAGGGATGACCCCTGTTAAACTTGCACTTGCAGGGATTACCATCCACATGTTTTTGTCCTCTATAATTGAAGGGGTTGTCCTTTTTAATGAAACCTCCACAGAAGATGTCTTATTTTGGCTGGCCGGGGGAATAGACGGGCGTAATTGGGGAGACGTGAAGCTGGTGCTTCCTTGGGCGATCGTAGGAATAGTGGGTGCCTTAGCCCTGTCTAAATCCCTAACCCTTCTTAGTTTAGGAGATGATGTGGCCAGGGGTCTAGGACAAAAAATCGGACTTATTAGAATGGGTTCTTCTTTATTGGTTGTTATTTTAGCGGGTGCTTCTGTGGCTGTTGCAGGTCCAATAGGGTTTATCGGTTTAATGATCCCTAACATCGTTAGAAAAATAATAGGCTCTGATTACTTGTACATCATCCCGGTCTCAGCAGTATTTGGAGCGCTTTTATTAACCGTGTCTGATGTGATATCACGCTTTATCGCATTTCCGTCAGAGTCACCAGTAGGGATTGTCACCGCATTGATTGGTGCCCCATTCTTCCTTTATTTAGCCCGTAAAGGAGGTCGTAAAGCATGAAAAAAGAGAACAAAATCCCTTTGTTATGGATAATGGGATTAGCTATCTTGGTTTTTGTCGGTGCCTTTATATCGATTGGTGTAGGAGCTGTTTATATTTCGCCTTCAGCGATTGTTACCTATTTCCAGGGTTCAAATCCAGAGGGCCAAGCTTTTATTATTGAAAATTTCCGAATGCCAAGGATTGTGATGGCCCTGTTAGTCGGAGCTGGATTAGGGGTATCCGGAGCGATTCTGCAAGGGATCATTCGAAATCCACTCGCTTCACCCGACGTTATAGGAATAACAAAAGGAGCGGGCTTAGCGGCGGCTGCTACCATTATTTTATGGGATGATTCTCCAGTCATTGCTTTACCTATTGCTGCTTTTATTGGAGCAGGTGCGGTAACAGTAGCTCTCTATATATTCGCCTACAGACAAGGGGTAAAACCAGCGACTCTCGCGCTTGTAGGAATTGCTTTAGGTGCGATTTGCCAGGCAGGCATACAGCTTTTGACAGTGAAATTCCCAGTTGAAACAAACGCAGCCCTCGTATGGCTGACAGGCAGCATGTGGGGCAAAGATTGGACAGATGTTCTTCTCCTTCTTCCTTGGATCCTACTCCTGTTCCCTTTGGCGTTATTACTCTCACCGAAACTCGACGTCTTGAACTTAGGGGATGATGTTGCTGAAGGACTAGGAGAGCCAGTAAAAAGAGCGAGAGCGTTACTACTTGTGGTCGCGGTCATTTTGGCTGCTGCCTCTGTTGCAGTTGTAGGTACGTTAGGGTTTGTCGGCTTGGTTGCTCCTCACATCGCAAGACAACTCGTAGGTAATAGACATTACTTTTTAATTCCTGCTTCAGCACTGACTGGCATGGCCTTGTTATTATTAGCTGATGGTCTTGGACGAGGGCTGCTCCCGCCAACTGAAGTCCCTGCAGGAATTTTCACAGCTGTCATCGGTGCTCCATACTTTTTATATTTATTAAGAAAGATGAGCGTCACAAAGTAGACCTTACCAAATGGGTCTGCTTTTTTTATGAAATTTAATGAATATACACATGTAAAAATAATTTTTAATCGACAAAAATGGATAAAAACCGTGCTATGTTGGGTAAATTAGCCACAGAGAGCATCTTTTATCAAGCTGCATGAAAATTTTGCCTATGTAAAAAAGCCTTGCATGACGTCTGACAACCTGTTAATATTCATAGTGGAATTACTTGATGTAAGCATTTTCATCAATTGTGCATTTATCAGTTTTTTAATACATTAGGGGAGGATTTATCCGTGGATATTCTTTTAGGAATTCTTGCAGTTGCTGTCATTCTTGGACTTTCATTCCTCATGTCAAATGACCGCAAAAATATTAATTTTAAAGGCATTGGAATCATGCTGGTTGTTCAGTTGCTTATTACTTGGTTTATGTTCAATACCGATATCGGACAAACGATCATAAATGGAATCTCCTGGGGATTCAATAAGTTGATCGAATACGGAACAGAAGGGGTTAACTTCGTCCTTGGCGGTGTCCAAGTCGGAGAAAATGGTGTTTTCTTCTTTAACGTACTACTAATTATTATCTTCTTCGCAACAATCTTGTCTGTTTTGACCTATTTAAAAATCTTGCCGTTTATCATTAAATATTTAGGTTGGGGACTATCTAAGATTACTGGTCTTCCAAAAGTTGAGTCCTTTAACGCCGTTAATAGTATCTTCTTCGGCCAATCAGAAGCTTTACTTGCCATTAAATCACAGTTCCACAATTTGAACGATAACCGTCTTTATATCGTCAGTGCTTCAGCTATGGGGTCTGTATCTGCATCCATTGTCGGTGCTTATCTAGGTATGCTTCCAGCCAAATATATTCTAGTTGCTCTTCCATTGAATATGTTCAGTGCGTTGATTGTAGCTTCCATTATTGCTCCTGTAAAAGTTTCTAAAGAAGAAGACCACGTTGACATCCAGGACGTATCGAATGCTAAAAGCTTTTTCGAAGCAATGGGTAACGGAGCGCTTGATGGCGGTAAAATCGCATTGATCGTTGCATCTATGCTAATTGCCTTTATTGCATCTCTTGAATTAGTGAACGCTATATTTGGTGCCGTCTTCAATGGATTTACATTGCAAGAGCTTCTAGGTTACATCATTGCTCCAATCGGATTGCTTATGGGTATTCCGGCAGCAGAAGTAATTGATGCTGGTGCGATCATGGGTACGAAGGTCGTCACCAACGAATTCGTAGCGATGCTTGAATTCCAGAATATGCTTGATGGCGTATCTGAGAAAACGGTTGGTATCGTAACGGTATTCCTTACAAGCTTTGCGAACTTCTCTTCCATCGGGATTATCGCAGGTACCGTACAAGGAATTGATTCAGAAAAAGGCGGACGCGTGTCCGGTTTTGGTATGAAACTTCTTATCGGTGCTACCCTTGGTTCTATGCTATCTGCAACAATTGCAGGTCTATTCCTATAATAGATTTCACAGAAAAGAGATGAGGCCATCCTCATCTCTTTTTTTTGGTTTGATTTATTAATTAGTGGTTTTGCAATCGCACATTTTTTCTATTATAGCCTCTTTAGCCTGTACACTTAACTTCAAATTTTTTAGGTCCTTAACCTTATATGAAATAGGGTTGGCAGGAAAAAGACTCGCTTTCCTGCGGGGGAACTGGCAAGCCTCTTCGTTCGGTACGCTCTCTGTGGGGGCTCGCCTAGCCCCTTCTCCCGGGGGAGTTTCGCCGTTTTCCAGCCAACCCATCTGTATTGTGTATTACCGACCCATTGAAACCTTCCAGCGCGTAAGAGAATTATTAACTTCATGCTATTAAACAGCAACATATAAGAATTTATTTACATATAACGAGTCATTATAATTTAGGATTCGTGAAACCTAGATGTTTCCGTCCTTCCCATAAAGGAAGGAGGTTCGAGTAATCGCGAGACTCCTGTGGGATGAACATGATAGGTGAGACTCCGGAAGATGTAGTCTGATAAGGCTCAGCACATGCCCACGGAAAGCGAGTGATTGCTCGGACCTCCAAGTTTTATCTATGGCAACGGAAACTTTCAAATCACTTTATCTCAAATTGAATCCTTTTACTATCCTGCTATGTAGTTGAAGCATGGGCACCGATTGATTAGAAGGAGTTTTTTGACTGTTGCTCGAAGTTTATCTAAGTGTGATAAGGGCAATACAAACAATAGATTCCATGGGAAGGAGATTTGTAAGATGGTGAAATCTTATCAACTTTTTATTAATGGAGAATGGGTAAATACGGATGATCAACTTGATGTACTCAATAAATATACGCAAGAAACGTATGCACGTGTGGCGAAAGCTTCTGAAAAAGAAGTCGATCAGGCTGTAGAAGCTGCTCAGCACGCGTTCAAGACCAACCCGATGGCACCTTATCAAAGATTCGAGATTTTGAAAAAAGTCAGCGAACTTCTTTTAGAAAATAAGGAAGAGCTTGCAAAAAATATCACAATGGAAGCAGGCAAACCGCTTAAACAGGCACAAACGGAAATTGACCGTGCTTCTCAGACATTTGAGCTTGCGGCTGAAGAAGCCAAGCGCATTCACGGAGAAGGTGTACCTGTTGAAGCCGCACCTGGATCTGAGAATAGAATGGCCTTTACGATCAAAGTTCCTGTAGGTGTCGTAGGAGCAATTAGTCCATTCAACTTTCCGGTAAATCTTGTTGCTCACAAGATCGCACCGGCTATTGCAGCAGGAAATGCTGTTGTCCTTAAACCGGCGAGTAAGACCCCTATATCTGCACTGAAGCTTGCAGAACTATTTGAGAAAGCTGGACTGCCGAAGGGATATTTAAACGTCGTTGTTGGTTCAGGCTCTACTGTTGGTAACCAAATGATGAAAGATTCTAGAATCAATATGTACACCTTTACAGGCAGCGCAGAGGTCGGCCTGAAGCTGAAACAGGAGACAGGGCTGAATAAACTGATTCTTGAACTCGGAAACAACTCTCCAGTAATCATCGATAAAGAAGCTGATATTGATGCGGCCGCACAAAACGCTGCTGCCAAAAGTTATGCATTCGCAGGTCAGGTTTGTATTTCAGTTCAGAGACTTTATGTTCATGAGGACATAAGAGAAGAGTTCCAGCAAAAATTCATAAATGCCATTAAAGAATTACATGTCGGAGATCCAAATGATCCAGAGACAGACGTCGGTCCAATGATCAGTGAGGATGAAGCGAAGCGTGCAGAAGAATGGATTGAAGAAGCGAAGAAAGCAGGAGCAAATGTCGTCTATGGCGGCGAACGCGAAGGGGCTTTACTAAGACCTACGATTTTGACGGATGTCAACGAGGACATGAAAGTCGTTTGCGAAGAAATCTTTGCTCCCGTTGTCAATCTTATTCCATTTAAAGATATTAAAGAATGCATTGATGAAGTCAATCGTTCTCAATACGGATTGCAAGGCGGTATTTTCACTCAAAATATCGATACAGCGTTTTATGCGGCTCGTAATGTTGAAGTTGGCGGCTTAATGATTAACGACTCCTCCCAATACCGTGTCGACCTCATGCCATATGGAGGCGTGAAGGGTAGCGGTTGGGGTAAAGAAGGCCCTAAATATACAATTGAGGATATGACGGAAGAACGGCTGATCGTTATGAATCTTAATCAATGATAAATAAAAGCCCCCTTGTGAAAAGGGGGCTTTCTGTTTGTATAAATCAGTATTTTCTTAGGATCTGCTTCTTAAGATGGAGACAGTTTCTTGTCCTGTGAACCGATGTTTTTCTTCTGCAAGTAAAGCATTCGAATTAATAAGGTGATCGCACCTGCGGTCAGACCGATGATTAGGCTCATCCAATAGCCATATGGACCTAGAGCGGTGTAATTGGCAAGTAGATAGCCACTTGGCAGTCCGATAACCCAATAGGATACAAACGCCATGACTAAGGTGATGTTGACATCTTTATACCCGCGTAAGACTCCTTGAATCGGTGCTCCAAAGGCATCAGACAGTTGAAAGAAGATAGCAAAGAAAATAAAGTTTTTTGTAAGTTCGATCACCTCAGGATTTGAACTGTAAAGCCGTGCCACGGAATCGTCAAAGATATACAAGATCAGTCCAGCAATTATTGACATGAAGACCGCGGTGCCAATACCTAAATACGAGTAAGTTCGCGCATCGATAAAACGTCTTCCTCCCACTTCAAATCCGACAGCTATGGTTAATGTAAAGGCAATGCTTAAAGGAACCATATAAAGGAAAGAAGCAAAGTTAATAGCTGCCTGATGGGCTGCGATGGTATAGGTATCGTAGGCGGTCATAAAAAAAGTCACAGCAGCAAAAATACTTGTTTCAAAGAAAATGGCAAATCCGATCGGAACTCCAATTTTTAATTGCTCCCACCATTCCCTTAAGGATGGTGAGATCCAATCGGAGAATATTTTGTAATGTTTTAAAGGGTGAAGCTTATGTATCGTAATAATGATAATAACGAATGATACCCAGTAGGTCAGGGCAGAAGCAACGCCAGCCCCAATTCCTCCTAGCTCAGGAGCGCCCCATTTTCCGAAAATGAACATATAGTTAAATAATACATTTGTCGGTAATGTCAGCAGAATGATTGTCATCGATATTCTCGTCAGACCAAGTGCATCAATAAAGGAGCGCAAAATATTGAAAACGAATAAGGGAACAATGCCAATCCCCAATGTAATCAAGTAATACGTAGCTACATGGCTTACTTCAGGTTCTATGTCCAACAAGGACAGTATGGGGTCTAAAAGAAAATAACCTGTGGCTCCAATTGTAATGGCCAGAGCGATGGCAAGGTAGACGCCCTGCTTCACGGACCATGGAATGTCATTTTCTCTTCTCGCTCCTTTCAGTTGAGCCACAATTGGAGAAATAGCCATAAGGATACCATTAAGCCCTGTAAATACAGGTACCCATATGCTGGAGCCGATCGCAACACCAGCAAGCTGGTCAGGCCCTGCTTTTCCTGCCATGACTGTATCAAAGAAGTTCATTGCATACATACCAATTTGAGTGATTAAAATAGGAAGCAGAATAAAGGAAAATAGTTTTATTTTTTCACGAAGTGTTTGTGTTTCGTACATAGAATCCTTCCTTTTCTGTTACAATTCCTTTAGAGGAATACGAGGATTATAGCATATCATAGAACCTTTACCTAAAAGGAAACAGAAGCACCATAGAAAGGACGTTAAATCATGAGTCAAAAGCGAATCTTATTTACAGGCGGAGGGACGGCTGGCCACGTCATCGTTAACCTTGCCTTAATACCCGAATTTCAAAAACAAGGATATACCGTTGATTATATCGGCTCTTACGAAGGAATAGAACGCCAGTTGATTGAATCGATGGAAGGAGTTACTTATCACGGTATCTCTACTGGGAAATTAAGAAGGTACATGTCTAAAGAAAACCTAAAGGATCCGTTCAAGGTTATGAAAGGTTTGCTGCAAGCTTTGAGGATCATAGGAAAGCGCAAGCCTCAGGTGATCTTTTCAAAAGGGGGATTTGTGTCTGTTCCTGTTGTCGCTGCAGCGAAACTAAGGAGCGTACCTACAATTATTCACGAGTCTGATTATACTCCTGGACTCGCAAACAAATTATCTTTCCCTTTTGCTAAGAAGATTCTCGCAACTTTTCCGGAAACGATGAATCACTTGCCCGAAGGAAAAGGAGAATATATTGGGGCTGTTGTACGTGATGAGCTCTTCGAAGGACAACGGGCAAAAGGTCTATCCTACTGTGGATTTCATAAGCAAAAACCGGTCATTCTTGTCATGGGTGGAAGTACAGGGTCTAAAGCTCTTAACGATGCTGTACGTCATAACTTAGATGAGTTATTAAAAGACGTCCAAGTTGTGCATTTGTGCGGCAAGGGGCACAAAGATCCTTCTATCAACCGCCAGGGCTATGCCCAATTTGAGTATGTTAATGAAGAACTCAAGGACTTGTTTGCAGCTACCGACTATATCGTTTCACGCGCAGGTTCCAATGCCATTTTTGAATTTTTAGCTTTAAAAAAACCGATGCTTCTAATCCCGTTATCTAGAAAAGTAAGCCGGGGCGACCAGATTTTAAACGCCGATTCTTTTGTCAAACAGGGTTATGCACACAAGCTTGAGGAGGAAGAGTTGACGGATGAACGCTTTTTAAAAGAGATCCATGAGTTGATGGCGAACAAAGAAAAACTTTTATCTCAGATGGAGAGCTATCAAAGTCAGAAAACAAAAGATAAAGTTATATCTCTTATTCAGGATTATGAGAAAAGTAAATAATCTAACTCAACCGCTATGTGCCTAACATAGCGGTTTTGTTATAGCAGGATAGTGGAATACTTGATTTCGAGATCATTTGAGTTTAGAGGTCTCCGTTACGATGAATAGATGTAGGAGTCCCGGTAAATGGCTCGCTTTCCGTGGGCATGTGCTGAGCGTCCTCGAGCTGCCGCTCTCCGGGGTCTCACCTGTCATGCTCATCCCAGTAGTCTCACCATTTCCCGGAACTCCTTTCGATTCTTTGGTGTAACGGAAACACATAAATGGAGAAGTTATCGGAATCGTAAAGGCTATCTCTATCTAGGATATCAGGCTCATAGTTTTCAAAGAGCCCTAGAAGTCAGAAGCATTTTAAATATCAGCATTAGTCTGAATATCAGCTAACACTGATATATATCATCGGTGTAAATATCGCCGCCTATATACTAGTCCAGCAATGTAATTTGCTAAACACCCGTATCCGCACTTCTATTCAATATATTTACTGGGCACTAATTTGAAATAAGGGCCTTCAACTCCTGCTAAATGGGTCTGTAATCCCAGCTGTCATTATCCTAACAAACCCATCCCAATCGAATTTAGTATCCTGCGTGTGGCTTGATTGAAATTCTCTTAACAAAAGAATCTTAAAATAACTCCAAAACCTGTTCGATAGTTCTAACTAATGTGTGTCTAAAGTAGAAAATAAAAATAAGCAGTCTTTCCTACTTTCTCTTTACGGCGTTTCCGTTTAATCGGATAAAACGTAAGGTGGAAGGGGAAATTGTGAGACTCCTGCGGGAATGGAATGACTGGCAAGATCGCGGAGGTTGGTAAACCGAGGAAGCTTGCCGTCATCCCCGCGGAAAGCGAGCGATTTCCCCGAACACCATTCCTGGTACTAGGTAACGGAAACAGCACTCAGTAAAATAGACAATAATCTTGAATCTAGGATAAGGAGGCTTTAATCAAAGATAGAGATATAAAAAAGCTGATTTATTGTAAAAAATCTCCTTTTTCCTTTTATAAACGATCATTAAGGGGAATAAGGGGAATGATAGTACTTGTGTGGAGTGCTTAGATTCAATGAAAGAGAGACCTAATCGACTTGAAGAGGAGAGGTTGAATGATGAACACATCTTATGAGGCCAACATCTTTCACCCTAAAGACTTAAAAGAAATACGAAAACGATTCTATCCACACTTAGTTCAACGATTTGGGAAAGATCAATTGTTGGTGGATGCCTCCATTTCTGAAGCGATCGTAAATTCCTGGAAGCATGGACATGGAAGTAGTACGGATACCCCAATCAAAGTGAAGGTTACGTTCTTAAATTCCATGATGATCGTAAGAGTTCAGGACTGCGGTGAAGGGTTTAATTGGAAGGAATATCAGATTCAAAGTGATATGAAACATTGGTTTCCGAATGTTGAGGATCTTGAAGATCGTGGCAGGGGGATAGTCTTAATGCTTCGAGTTATGGACAAATTACGTTATAATAATAAGGGCAATGAATGTGTACTGATGAAAAAATATCGTCGTCAGGAGTAGGTGGAGTGAATACAAACATTTGTCGTTATTGTTACAAAGAAATTCAGGATAGAGATGAGTTGGTAACGGCTTCTAACTGGTTCCGCGTCCGTCCTTATCATTATCGATGTTTTGAGAAACTATCCCAGGAAACGGAAACAGTTGGCGGCAACTGGACACCAGTAAACGGAATGACAGGCTTAGTGACTGTGATTTTAATGCTTATTTTAGCTGCAGTCATGCTTACCACAAATATCCTTGGAATGATCGGTGATTTACTTGGGGTTCTAGCTTTATATCCTATTTTTTTAAGAATGATTTCTTATTTTGTTTTTGAGATGCGCTTGCCAAAGTATATTGAGAATAAGCGAAGACATTAAATAGAGCTGTGCTGCTGAATTTTCAGCAGCCTTTTCTATTTATATGAAGGAAGTAAAGGCATGTAAAGTGCTTCATTATTACATCGTCTCCATGCTTTTTTGATTGACTATATCTTGATACTTTCTTAATTTGATTGCTTAAACAGGCACCAGTATTTATAGTCCCATCCCTTTAATCACTTCACAAGGTCCCTTCTTTTGGCTTAACTTACAAGTTGTGTGTTAGTGAATTTCCCGTGCACGATCTATTTCATATTGAGTAAGTCAGTATTTGGTGGTCAGTAATTAGGAATGAGTAAGATCGGAATTTAAGTCGTCGACGAAAAGGTGATTTTTTTTGCTTTTACAATTTTTGTGTGGTATCTTATTGTTCGTTGCTTCGAAAAACAACATGAAGGGCCAGCGGCTCACACGTCATTCCAATCAGATTGGAAGGGAGAAAACTAATGACGAACAGCCACCCTGATTTACAAGAAGAACTGGAACGTCTATCTTTCACAAAAGCTTACATGGATCGTCTGATTGTCTCGCAGCAATCGGGACAGGAAGTGTTGAAAAAGCGCCAGGAAGACACCTTGGCTCATCTTGACTTCAAAGACAGCAGTCTCCGCTATCAAGAAATGCTTTCTAATGCAAACTTTATGAAGATGTCTAAAGACCAGCTAGAAAGCCTCATTCATCTACGTAAGAAACCTTATTTTGCCCGCATTGATTTTCATCGCAAAGAAAAACCGGAACGTGAAATCTTCTACATTGGAAAAATGTCATTGTTTGATCGGGAAACTCAGCTTCCGATCATTTTGGACTGGCGATCTCCGCTCGCTAATGTCTATTATGAAGGAAGGCTTGGAGAAGTCAGCTATAATTCTCATGGCGAGCGCTATGAGGGACATGTCTCTTTAAAACGCCAGTATCAGATTGAGGAGGGAGAGCTCGAAGATTTTCGTGATATCGATATCACGACGAAAGATGACCTGCTTCAAGACTCCCTTTCTCAGAATGCCGAGAATCGTTTGACTGAAATCGTCGCAACCATCCAGGAAGAACAGAACCAAGTCATTCGAGCAGATTTAAGAAAACCGATTATTGTTCAAGGAGCCGCAGGAAGTGGAAAAACAACGATTGCGCTTCATAGAATTTCTTATTTCTTGTATTCAATGAGAGATATCTTTAAACCAGAGGAAATGTTAATCTTAGCTCCCAACCGTCTGTTTATCCAATACATCTCTG
Organism: Halobacillus mangrovi; assembly: GCF_002097535.1. Classification (GTDB taxonomy): domain Bacteria; phylum Bacillota; class Bacilli; order Bacillales; family Halobacillaceae; genus Halobacillus; species Halobacillus mangrovi_A. The sequence continues at coordinate 3,128,985 of NZ_CP020772.1, read as the reverse complement.
AAGTGTTGCCAGAGCTAGGTGTTCAGCGGTCCAAGCAAACCACTTTTACAGAATTTGTAGTAAAAGTAACAGGGATCCACTGGCCGGTGACCACTCAGCATCAGATTTTAATGAAATCCATAGAAGAAGGAAAGGCAGCCGATGATCCAGCCTTATGGTCGGCGGGTTACAAAGGCTCTCAATCCTTTAAAGACTTATTGAACCGCTATATGCAATGGTTGAAAAAAGGATATCAAATTGATCAAGATTTTCTATTGGCAGGTTTCAAGATTAAAAGTGCCAAGTCAATCAATCAATTATTTTTTAAAGAGTACAATTATTTTCCTTACGAGGTTCGTATCCAAAAAATTAAAGCTGTCCTTCAAAGTGAGTTAAGAAGAAAAAAGAAGCAGATCTTATCAAAAATGGCGGAAAAATACGATGAAGAACTTGATAAAGCGCTGTTTGGTTTCAAAGATCCAGAGAAGCGTAAAACAAGGGTAAGCTTTTTAATAACAAGAAAAGAAGAACGGTTAAATGAAGTTAAAAAAGAGGCTAGAACAGCCGTTCAGCGTTTTATGAAGCAGTATCCAAAAAGAAATCTTCTGGATGTGTATGAAAAGTTGTATGAGGAAGAAATTTTCCTTTCTCTTTGTAGTTATGATACCCCTGAACTGAAGGAAATGAGGGAGTCGACAAGTAAGTACTTAAAAAAGAAACAATTGAACTCTGAAGATTTAGCTGCTTTACTTTATATCCAATCGTTCATTAAAGGAATCGACAAAGACGATCAAGCGAAAAAAGTGGTCATCGATGAAGCTCAGGATTACAGCTTCCTAGAAATTTATGCTTTACGCAGAGCCTTCCATACGGATCTTTTCACGATTGTGGGTGATCTCGCTCAGGGGATTTATCGTTATCGTGGACTGAAGAACTGGCAAGTGCTAACAAATGATGTGTTCAGAAATGTCAATTACCTCACTTTGCAAAAAACGTATCGAACCACAATCGAAATCATGGATTTAGCGAACGAGTTGTTAGTGTTAATGCCAGATGAGCTACCAAAGGCAGAACCAGTTGTAAGGCATGGCGAACTTCCTATGTTTTTGCAATGCGAAGATGGATGGAAAGAGCACTTTAAGGATAGGGTTACTCAACTTGAAGCGAGTCGAATGAACAGTTTTGCTATTGTAACCAAAACTAAACAAGATGCTGAGCATGTGGCATCAGATATTCAAGATCTTGATTTGGGATTTAAAATGCTTGAGGAAGACGAAGAAATGAGCGAGCGAATGATCCTCCCTGCCTACCTTGCTAAAGGGCTGGAGTTTGATGTTGTTTTCTTATACAGTCACCATCATCGTTATCAGCTTAAGGAATTAGATATAAAAATGTTATATGTGGCTATGACACGACCGCTCCACAAACTTTACTTGATCGGCCATACTCCTGAAGATTTTTTATTGAATCAAGTGAAGGAGTCGTTATATTCAACGATCCATCGAAAGGTTTGAATGCTTTTAAAGTAAGGGAACGTTAGAAAAGAACTTTCTTGCTAAAGGAGAAGATAAAAATGAGTTTAACGGAAGCTGTAACATTAGCAAATGGATTGAAAATGCCAAAAGTCGGACTTGGCGTTTATAAAATGGAAAACGATGAAGAAGTCATTAACGCTGTAAAATCAGCTCTTGATGTTGGCTACCGCCATATTGATACGGCTTCTTTTTATGACAATGAAGAAGGAGTCGGGAAAGCGATCAAAGAAAGTTCAATTCCTAGAGACGAGCTTTTTGTGACAACAAAAGTTTGGAATGATGAACAAGGGTATGAAGAGACACTTCAGGCGTTCGAACGAAGCTTGAAGAAGCTGGAGCTGGATTACTTAGATTTGTATTTGATTCATTGGCCGGTTCCTGGGAAGTTCAAAGATACTTGGAAAGCGCTAGAGAAGCTTTATCAAGACGGAAAATTAAAAGCGATTGGTGTATGTAACTTTATGGAGCACCATCTTGAAGAGCTTTTAGAGGATGCAGTAGAAAAGCCTATGGTGAACCAGGTTGAGTTCCACCCTGAACTTTACCAAAAAGATCTAGCTGATTACTGCTACCAGAAAGGAATTCAACTTGAAGCCTGGGCACCTCTTGGAAGAGGGCGCTACTTTGATGCCGCTATTTTAAAACAGCTGGCTGTAAAATACGATAAAACACCAGCTCAGATTATACTGCGCTGGCATTTACAGCATGATGTTGTGATTATCCCTAAATCTTCTAACAAGGAAAGGCAGAAAGAAAACGCTGATCTTTTCGATTTTGATATGAACGATGATGAAATGAAGAAGATTGATGCTCTTCATAAAAATGAAAGAATTGGAAAGCATCCGGATGAATTTGACTATGAGGGATAAATAGTAAGACCCTGAAGAATTTCTTCAGGGTCTTCTTTATTCTGTAATTCCATAACGTAATATCTTCATTTTTACATCAAACTTGACATCGTAGTTTGGAATCTCGTCTCGCCAGCTTTCTCTTGTTAACTGATCTTTTTTAGTGGTGGTATTATATTTTTTACCGAAACCACCAGAATCCACTTGGAATTCTATTAACTGATTCATTACTCGTTTTAAATGAGCTTCTATTTCTTTTTCAACTTGTTTTTCGAGTGCTTGTATTGCTTTTTTTTCCTTTAAATCGATGTCCTTTGTAATTTCGAGTAGTCTTGCTTCCATATTTATTTTGACGGTATAATCTGCAGGGTCCTGTTTATTAGGTTTGATGGATAAATTACTCCCCATTTGGTAAAGAGACACGTACAACTCGTCCTCTTCATGAGGGTCTTTAATACTCTTTTCTTTTAGGTAGTCATCTAAAGAATTCTTAGGCAGTTTAAGCTGGAATTCCCCATGTTCCAATTCGTCTCTTATCATCATAAGAAAGATAATGTCATCCGCTGGCAGACTTCCTACATAGCGGTCATCCTGAAATAACGCTAGTCCTTTAATAATACCTTTTCCATTTTCTAATGTTAACAAGGGCAGGACAGGATCGGCTCCTATACTGAAAAAATCTTGCTGAAAAACCGTTAAGGTGGCATCTGTAATCATTTCGTGCTTGATGCTTTTCTCGATCAGTCTGTGTAGGTATTCTCCCGTATTTGGAGCATCTTCGGAAGGTGTTGATTTAAGAATATCGGAAGTTGGAACATCACTTACAGCCAGAAGGGACATATCGGAAACTTTGGCATCACGGGAAAGGGTATCCATATACCTGGTTAACCCTTTAGATGCAAGTTCATTATGGAAAAGCGCCACCCGTACTTGCCCTGAAACGAGCTTGTGACTAGTTTTCCTATGTGCTTGTAATCTGATCCCTTTTGAAGTGTTGGCTTCACTTGTAACGACTTGAGATGTATTAGTTGTGGTGGGGTCAAATTGGAAGAGTACCAGTGTTCCCCTGATTTTCTTATCTTCCAGTAAGTCATAGCCTACAGCTGTAATAATTCCTAATTGCTCAATATAGTTTTTCGGAATACATCCTGTACAAAGTAGTAAGAGGATAACTATACAAACAGTCCTCATACAGTACCTCTCCTTTTTCTCCATAGTTTTCTAATCTTCAGGGAAACAAAAACAAGCAAAGGATAGACAAATACAAGCCAAAACCCTAATTTAGAAGTATAATCCGTTAATGTATTAATATCTACGCGATATTCGATTAAGGTGGAGGCTAAAAATATCAGCACACTGATTACATATAAGCTTTTTTTCTTGGGAGCATTAAACATCCGGTTTAACGTATGCAAAAGCATCCAGCAAAGTAATACGATGTTTGGAATCACCACCATCATCCAAAGAGCTACAGCAATAAAATCGAAACGCTCGATGATAGGGAAGCTTATAATTTTAAATAGTGCTAACGTAGCCCACACGGTTTGCTCTAAATGATCAGGTGAAAAATAACCAATAGAAACTACTGTCACTAACAGAATCAAGAATGTAGTTAACCCCAAAGCTAAGTGAATAGGAAGAGATACTTTGTCCTTGTTTTTTATATAGGGATAGACAAATAAAATGATTTCCATTCCTAACACCGTGTAGGCTGTTTTTTGCGCCCCTTTTAATATTTCCAGTGGGCTGGATTGTGCGAGGGGTAGAAAGTTATCCCAATCCATATACGTAATTGGCTTATAAATTGTAAGAGCGAGCCAGATCGTCATAAAGAAGAAGATAAAGCTCGTACCGACAACTACTCGAAAGCCCCCTAACACACAATAGATCATGAGAAAAAGTAAAAAGAGACTCATGAGCCATATGGGCATACTTGGAAAAATGAATACTTGGACGACCTCTACATAATTTTTGATGACAGATAAAAGTATAAAAAATTGGTATATCAGGAAGATAACTCCTATGCTGATCCCGATGAATTTTCCATAAAGGTCGCATTGGATTCCGAGAATATCTGCACTTTCGTACTCCCTTAAAATAGAGATCATGATCCATCCTATAAAGTGAAGGTACAATCCAGCAATTAAAACAGAGATCCAGGCATCATGCCCTGCTTCCAAGTAAAGAATACGTGGAACTCCCATGATTCCGGCACCCGTTTGAATCGTGTGAACAATAAAGAATAAGTAAAAAGCGCTTACTGCGACATTTGGTTTAATGGTTAAATTTGTTTTCATGATGGATCCACATCTTTATGTTCATGAGATTTTTTATTACTGTAGCGTTGCTTATCTTTTGGCATCGCACTCAACGGTCGTCTGGTGTTTTTTTGAAAAGGTAGACGGAAGATGGAATCATTAAAATCTCTAAGCGAAAGTGGATATATAGGTGCCAAATATGGGCGGCCAAGTGACTTCTGCTTTAATAGATGAATGATAAGAAAGCTAAGTGCGAAAGTAATGCCAATTAGCCCCCATGCTCCAGCGAGGATAATCATTGGAAATCTGACTATCCTTATGGCTGTACCCATCAAATAACTAGGTGCTGTAAATGAAGCAAGAGCACTTAAAGCGATAATTATGATCAGGATATTGCTAGTGAAACCTGCCTGAACGGCAGCCTGCCCAAGAACGATACCACCCACGATACCCATTGTTTGACCCACTTTTGTGGGAAGTCTGGCTCCAGCCTCTCGTAATAATTCAATGAGTATTTCCAAGAGTAAGGCTTCCAATACTGGAGGGAAAGGCACGTTAGCTCTCGATTGTCCCAAAGTTACCATGAGAGAGGAAGGGATTACTTCATAATGGTAGGTAAGTGCTGCTACGTACATTGGAGTTAAGATAATAGAGATAAACATAGCTGAAAATCTGAGTAATCGGATAAACGATCCCATGTTCCATCGCATATACAGATCTTCGGTTGATTCAAAATAACTAAATAAAGTCATTGGACCTATGAGCATCGTGGGGCTTTTGTCTACCATAACGCCGACTCTTCCTTTAGTAATCGAGTTACAGAAGCGGTCAGGGAGCTCAGTAAAGAGGAGCTGTGGGAAGACAGAGCTTGAAGAATCCTCAATTAGCTGTCCTAAGACACTTGTATCTTCTACTTCAGCTACTTTTAAATCTCTAATTCGCTGTCTCATTGTTTCTACGTTCTCTTCGTCAGCCAAAGATTTCAAATACACGATCCGTACTTCAGATTTGATCCGTTCCCCTACGATCATTTTCTCCATGACCAGGTCTTCTGTATCCAGTCTCCAACGGATTACATTTAGATTTGTAACGAGAGATTCAGTGAAAGACATCTGCGGACCAAAAACCAACGATTCAGTTTCTGCCCGTTCAATTCCCCGGTGATCCTGTTGAGGAAGAAAATAGGTGACGGCTTCACTCTCTCCTTCAATATAGACACATATATTTCCATGTATTAGCTGTTCTGTAAGCTTCTTTATCGACTTCTCTTTACTGGAAGAAGCTAATGGGATTTTATTTTGCAAGTCTTGATTCGTCCATGGTTTCCGTGATTGAGTTAGAGGTTCAAGCAATTCTCTCTCAAGACGATCCTTTTTCACTTGATAGGAGATGAAAAGGACAATAATGGACTGCCCCTCCATTTGAAAAACTTTTTGAACCAAGTCCGGGCTTTGGTTGAATTGTTCTTTCATCGTATCCAAAAAAGTTTGCGTGTTCATGGGTAATTTCAAATGGTCCATTTTCCTTTCCTCCTTCTCAAGATAGATACAAATAGTATGCGGAAAAGAGGGGACATTATAAGTGAAATCATTCCTTATTGAATTCCTTACAAAAACTTAATCATTTTTTCTGAAAGGAGGAGGAAATGTGAATTTGCAGCTAATCGAAGTATATATTCCTGACCGTCATTTTGAGTCGATCAATGAAAACCTGCAGGAATTCGATCACCAGTCGTATTGGGTGTCGAGTGAGTCAGAGGAGAGGATGCTTGTTCGTATCCTTGTTGAAACTCGTAATGTAGAAGAAATACTCAATTATTTAGAAGAAGTATCAAATGTGGTAGAAGGTTTTGAAACGATGCTTATCCCAGTTCAAACCTATTTATCAAAAGAAACAATTCACGAGGAAGCAAAAGAAGAAAAAGAAAAACAGAAACAAGAGAAGGAGGAAGAAAAAGCAAGTTTACTAAGGGCGAGCCGTCACGAATTGTTAAGTTCCGTGGAAAAGAATAGTCAAATTACTTTAAATTATTCCTTATTAATCATTCTTTCTGCCGTCGTTGCCACTGTTGGCTTTTTGAAGGACAGCGAGGCTGTCGTCATTGGAGCAATGGTGATTGCACCAATGATTGGTCCTGTAATCGCTATCGCTTTTTCTTCTATTCTGGGTGATTATAAGCTTCTCGGAAAATCCATTGCTACTTCTTTGTATGGAGTCGCTATCGTATTGATCATCTCTATCTTATTTGGATATTTCTCTGATATGGGAATGGAGACAGATCAATACATCGACCGAACGAAAGTCACGATTGTGGATATATTCCTGGGTGTCGCTTCAGGGGCGGCAGGAGCACTCGCTTTCCTCAACCGCTTGTCCGGTAATCTGGTCGGAGTGATGGTCGCTGTAGCCCTGTTGCCGCCGAGTGTAGCCATGGGTATGTCACTTGGAGACGGATCTTATGAACTAGCTTTTGGCGCATTTTTGCTAGTTACCGTTAACATCATGTCCATTTTGTTAGCGGCTGTCAGCATCTTCTCCATTAGTGGAATCCGTCCAGTTAGGTGGGAAGAGGTGCAGCGTGCAAATGTATCCAGGCCGCTATCGATTGTTTTTGTCACGATAATCATTATTATTCTTGCCTTGGTGATCCTTGTGGGTAAGGACCTAACCTATCCATAACAAAATCGGTTGAAAAAAATTTACAAAAATACAGTTGATTTAATTTTTTGAAAATTATATAATAAATAATCATTGATACAAGGAGGTCACGACGATGAAAAAACAACGTTTAATTCAAACGACAATTTCATATCGATCGTGGCAGTTTCTTAACCTTGTATAGGAATCGTTTGATTTCAAAACCATAGGATACACAAGGCCACGGTTAGTCTACGTGTCCTTTTTTTGTATGTAGAGCATACGTCATGGACGTATGCTCTTTTTTTGATGTTCTGCGAGGTAATTTCCTTGCTTGACATAAATAAAAATTTTTAGGAGGTCTTATGAAATGATTAGAACTAAGAACCGTCAAGAATGGAACGATGATTGGAAAGAGAGCGGTTAGCAGAGAACGGTAAGTGGGAAAGGACGGAAATTCTATGTTTAGTGTTTTATTTAAATTAAGCTGGTTTTTTAAAAAATACTGGAAGCGGTACACCTTTGCAGTTATCGCCCTAGTTATTGCAAGTGTGATCGACCTCATTCCGCCTAAAATTATTGGAATGGCGATTGACGAAATCCAGTTTGATACATTTACTTCAGAAAAATTGATGGAGGTCATATTGATCTATGGGGGAGTCATCATTGCCAGCTATTCCATCTCCTACTTATGGGATTATACCTTATTCAGTGGAGCTATGATCATGGAGAAGACGATGCGCTCAAGGTTGATGGACCATTTTCTAAAGATGACCCCGACGTTTTTCGGTAAGAACCGAACTGGCGATTTGATGGCTCGAGCAACAAATGATTTGAAGGCGCTCACGATGACAGCGGGTTTTGGTATTTTAACGCTTGTTGATTCTACGGTATTCATGCTGTTAATCATCTCTGTCATGGGATTTACAATCAGTTGGAAGCTGACCTTAGCGGCACTTCTTCCTTTGCCAATCATGGCTGTTGCCATGAATAAGTATGGCAATGTAATTCACGCTCGGTTTACAGAAGCTCAGACTGCTTTTGGAGAAATGAATAACAATGTGCTTGAATCTGTCCGTGGAGTCCGGGTTCTGCGTGCTTTTGTACAGGAAGATAATGATAATCAAAGGTTTCAAACGATGACGGAGGATGTTTATGACAAAAATATCGAAGTCGCTAAAATCGATGCACTATTTGAGCCTACGATTAAAATCCTTGTCGGACTCTCATACACCATAGGGCTCGGTTATGGGGCATCACTTGTTTTCCAGAATGTCATTACACTAGGGCAAATGGTTTCTTTTAACGTGTATTTAGGAATGCTGATTTGGCCGATGTTCGCTGTTGGAGAGCTGATCAATGTTTTACAACGTGGTAATGCCTCCCTTGAACGAGTGAACGAAACGCTGGATTATAAGCCAGATGTGTGGAGTCCTGCCATTTCCAAAGTGATGGATCGCCCAAAAGAAATCAAATTCAAGAATGTATCCTTCCAATACCCGGAAGCAGAGATGGCAGGCTTAAAGGATATTAATATCAGTATCCGCCAGGGTGAGACAATCGGAATTGTCGGCAAGACGGGCGCAGGTAAGACCACGATCTTCCGTCAGCTGCTTCGTGAGTATCCAGGGATTAAAGGGGATTTACACATCAATGGTGTCGATATACAAGAGCTGGAACTTGAAACTACACGTTCCTGGATCGGTTATGTGCCGCAAGATCAAGTGCTTTTTTCAAAAACAGTGCGAGAAAATATTCAATTCGGTAAATCGGATGCGACGGACGACGAAATTTACCGCGTTCTTAAGCTTGCTCATTTCCTAGAGGATATTAAAAATCTTCCTAAAGGATTGGATACAAAAGTCGGAGAGAGCGGTGTCACGTTATCAGGAGGACAAAAACAGCGTGTTTCGATTGCTAGAGCCTTCATCATGGATCCACAAATTTTAATTCTGGATGATGCCATGTCAGCAGTGGACGGAAAAACAGAGGCAAATATCATTGAACATTTAAGAAGAGAAAGAAAAGGTAAGACCACTTTGATCGCAGCTCATCGCTTGTCTGCTGTGACTCATTCGGACCATATCATCGTCCTTGATGAAGGGCGAATTGTAGAAGAAGGCACCCATGATGAACTCATCCGCGAAAGTGGTTGGTATCAAGAGCAATATGAACGACAACAGTTAGAAGATGGGGAGGTGAGACGATGAAGAAAATATCTACGGAGCGCAAATTGCTTCAGTATGCTTTGTATTTTAAAAAGAGCATCCTCATCGGGGTGATCTGTCTTGTCCTAGCGGTTGCATTGGAATTGACAGGTCCATTCATCGCCAAACGATTGATCGATGAACATATTGTTGGCATCGAAGATCAATGGTATCAAGTGGAGACGAAAGATCAGTACACAGTAGCTTACGATGGTGAATGGTATAAACGAGTGGACCGGCTGGATGGAACGGAAAATACATTGGCTGTAGCAACAATACTTCAGGTAAACCGCTCTTACTATTTTGTGAATGAAGAGCTTCCCACTACAGGGAACCGGGAGATTGATGGAGGCCAGCTGATACTTAAGTCGCCTGAGCAAACCTATCAAGTTGAAGCCAAGTCGCTTTCGCTTGCTCAGCTATTCCGTTTCTTCCAACCAGAAATCCCTTCGATCTATTGGCTGTTAGGAATTTATGTAGGTCTGTTATTAATTGCTGCTGCTTTTCAATTCACCCATACGTTTTTATTACAAAAGTCTTCAAACAGAATCATACGTAAGATGAGGAATGACCTTTTCACTCATATTCAGCGTCTCCCAGTCCAGTATTTTGTCAATCAGCCAGCGGGCAAAATCGTGGCCCGAGTGACGAACGATACGGAAGCGATCCGAGAGCTTTATGTTCGGGTGTTAGCGACTTTTGTAACGAGCTTTTTCTATATGGCAGGCATATATGTCGCATTATTTTTACTGGATGTAAGGCTTGCTCTCATGTGTTTATTGCTCGTTCCAATCATTTATGTATGGATGAAGCTTTATAAGCGATATGGCGGAAAATATAACAAAGTCGTCAGGTCTACGGTCAGTGATATGAATGGAAATATTAATGAAGCGATTCAAGGAATGTCAATCATCCAGGCATATCGTCAGGAGCAACAAACGTCTAATGACTTTGAAAAACTGAATGAGCGGCATTTTACTTATCAAAGGAAACTTGTTCGATTAAGTGCGCTTACTTCATGGAATCTTGTTAATGTATTGCGGAATATCGCTTTTGTAGGTTTCTTATGGTATTTCGGTTCTCAGTCTTTAGGAGCAGAAGGAGTAGTGACAGTTGGGGTTTTATATGCCTTCGTAGATTATTTGAACCGACTTTTCCAGCCAATCACCGATTTGGTCAATCAGCTTCCACAGCTTGAGGAAGCTCGAGTATCAGCAGGTCGAGTGTTTCAATTGCTGGATGAAGAATCAGAAACGATGGATACCGGGAAGATCAAACGATACGATGGTCATATTGTATTTGATCAGGTCACGTTTGCTTATGACGAAGGCAATGATGTTCTAAAAGATATTTCTTTTGATATTAGACCAGGGCAGACGGCGGCTTTTGTCGGACACACTGGATCTGGGAAAAGCTCGATAATGAACTTGTTATTCAGGTTCTATGACCCGCAGCGTGGGTCCATCACGATTGATGGGCATTCCACTAAAGATTGGTCCAGGCAACAAGTACGAAGCCATATGGGGATTGTTCTTCAAGACCCCTTTATATTCTCTGGAACAATCTTGTCGAATGTAACGATGCATGATGACCGTATTTCCCGGGAAATGGCGAAAGAAGCTCTAAAAGCCGTTGGTGCTGATCGTTTCATCGAAAAGTTACCGAAAGGGTATGATACTCCTGTAAAAGAAAAAGGAGATTCCCTATCCATGGGAGAAAGGCAGTTGATTTCGTTTGCCAGAGCTTTAGCCTTTGATCCAGCTATTTTGATTCTTGATGAAGCGACTGCAAATATCGATACAGAAACCGAACAGATGATCCAAAAAGCACTAGAAGTCCTGAAAAGAGGACGTACGACGTTAGTCATCGCTCACAGGTTGTCTACCATCCAGCAGGCAGATCAAATTTTTGTCTTAAACCATGGTACAATGGTAGAGCAAGGGACACATAAAGAGCTGATCGCACAAGGAGGCCAATATTACCAGATGTATCAAATGCAGCAAGGCTCCGTAAAGGTCAGCGCGATGTAGTTCCAATTCTCCTGTACAGGGGGGACGGCTCTTGAACGATCGCGATGATTATAAGAAAGACATCATAGATGATGATCTCTATGAAGAATTTGATGATGAAGAATTATACGACTTAGTTCAGGAAGAAAAGCGGAAGGCATGGGAAAGAGACCGGCTTGAAAGGGAAGAACAGAGGAGAGCCAGGCGCCCCTTTCCAAAATGGATTTTCTGGGTAATTGCTATCATGATGATCACCAACATTGTAGCTGTCTTGCCCAATACTTTCTCGATTCCTGCTCTAGACTTTTTAAAGACCTCAGCAGCTTTATCGACTAATGAACAAGTGCAAGGCTATAAAAAATCAGTCGTCGTCGTAGAAGCTGGTCAAAGTAAAGGAACGGGTTTTGCCATAAAAGATGATGGGACGATTGTAACCAATCACCACGTTATTGAAGGAGCAAAAAGAATCTCTGTAGCTTTTCCAGATAAAGGATTGTTTCAAGCTGATGTTGTGGCTGAATACCCCGAAGTAGACCTGGCCGTATTAGATGCAGAGGGAGACGGTTTTCCTCACTTGGAATTGGCAGCACAGACGAATTTTGAAGAAGAGGAACATGTATATTTCATAGGGAATCCTTTGAAGTTCACAGGAATTGCTAATCAGGGAAATATCCTTGGTTACAAAAATCTGGATGACTGGGATCAGCCTGTGCTTATGCTGGATGCTCCTATTTACAGAGGTAATTCAGGAAGTCCGGTCATTAATGACAGTGGAAAGGTTATAGCCGTTGTGTTTGCTACATTGTATGAGGATGTTGAAGGCAGGGTAGGGCTTGCTGTTCCGATCGATTACTATTATCAACAACAATCCAATTAAATCAAAAAAAGTGTACGGAAGAAAGCCCTTCCGTACGCTTTTTTCTATTCTTCTTCTGCTAATTCCAATACCGGAATAGGGTTGAAGTCTAAGAGCTCAGCGAAGTAAATGAGGTTATAGGTCATCCGGTGTACCTCTTTTTCTACACATGCCCATTCGCTTGCCGTTGCATCGTTAAAATGCTTGGTACATATAGCGCTGGCATGTGGGGGAAGCGTAAAACCAAGCATCGTTAAACGATAATGAATGGATTGGGCGGCTAGTGGCGCGCCTCCATCTCCTTCATCCGAGACAATAGCGCCGCCGACTTTATTATAGAAAATCCCTTGTCCTTTCCGGTTTTTCATATGATGATACCCTTGAAGTCTTTCTAAAATTAATGTGGCAATACTTGTTTTGTCTCCCATAGCAATTGGAGTAGCGAAGAGAACGATATCTGCCTCCAAAATTTTTTCAAAGATGAATGGCCAATCATCTTCCCCGTCAAGTTTGGGTGTGATCCCAAAGTTTATATGAAAATCTCTTAAATGAATCCTCTCGATGTCAATTTCTTCGCTTTGAAAGAGGTGTGCGGAATGATGGAGGAGCTTTTCAGTATCTGTAGGTTTGTTTCCTTTTTCTAAACTGCAGTTCAATAAGACAGCTTTCAACATTATTCCTCCTTTTCCGATTCTATTAACCATACATAAAGGTTTTTCCCAACAGAGAGACCGATAAACCTCCTGTTTGTGTGGATAAAAGATCAGGACTTTAGGCTTATGAGTATACAATTTCTTAAGTTAATGGCTTCATTTAACTATCAATAATGACGAATGACCTATTTTTTGAAATGTTTATTTAATAAAATGTAACCCTCATGTGGTAGACCATTCTCTCTATATTCAGTAAAATAGTCATGCTCGATACAATACCTGACATCCTTTACCTTTTTAAGGGACAATACGACTTTCAGATGGATTGGTTGATACATTTTTGTAACATAAATGAAACACTCTTTTGAAAGACACCCACAAATCGCATATTTCATGCGAAATCTTTAATGGCTGGAGGTGATAGAGGTTGATCAGAAGGCTGTTTAAGAAAAACGACACCTCCCTGGATGATCAAGTGCAATCAGCTAAAAACGGGGACGACGAAGCAAGAAATGAAATACTCAAACAGTATCAACCTTTCATCGCCAAAAGTGTATCAGAGGTATGTAAAAGATATATCGATCCATCTAAAGATGATGAGTTCAGTATAGGATTGCTTGCGTTTAATGAAGCTATTCAGGCCTATTCCTGTGATAAAGGCAGCTCTTTTCTCTCTTTTGCAAGATTGGTTATAAAGCGAAAAGTCATTGACCATATTCGTAATGAACAGAAGAGGCCTGATGTCACTTCCCTTGACGAAGAATATTATGACGAAGAGCAAATGGAGAATCCTTCGGAAGTAGCTGCAGCCAAGGAACGTCATCAACTAGAGACGGAAGCCTGGTACAGGCGTGAAGAAATTTTGGAATTTCAAGCGCACCTTAAGAAGTACAAGCTGACATTCGAAGATTTAATTGATTCTTCACCTAAACATAGAGATGCGCGTGAATCAGCTGTTCAAGTAGCCAGAATGGTGTACGAGGACAGATCTCTACGTGAAAAAGTCATCACTAAGGGCCGGTTACCGATCAAAGATCTTGTTGATCGAGTTGAAGTGAGTAAAAAAACACTTGAACGTAATCGGAAATTCATTATCGCACTCGTTATCATCTTTGATGGAGAGTATGACTATCTAAAAGACTACCTGAAAGGGGTGGGTGTGTGAGAAAAGGTATTGTCATGGAGCAGAAAAAAGAGTACACCATCGTCATGACACACGATGGCCGTTTTCACCGAGCAAGATGCCTTCAACATGCAGAAGTAGGCATGGAAGTTCACTTTCAGGCATTGCAGGAAAAACAAACGTTGTTTCAATGGAGTCAAATTATCGATAAGAGTCATTTCAAAGTAGCGATCATTACACTCGCACTCTTATTGGCTTTTTTTCCCATGTACTCATGGTATGGAAGCAATCAGGCGTATGCCTATGTAAATATTGATATCAATCCAAGCGTTGAATTGGAATTGAATGATAAGATGCAGGTGCTAGACATATCTCCGAAGAATGAACAGGCTGAAGAAGTTTTAGCGAATCTGAACGGATGGAAGAAGCGCGACGCTTCAGAAGTCGCCTATGACATGATTAACTTAAGCAGAGAAATGGGCTATGTGAATTCTGATAATCAGGTATTAATAGGCATCAGCTATATACAGTCTGATCAGATCGATGAATACTCAAAACAAATGGAACAGTTTTTAGCTGAACGTTCCACTGGGATGACTATTGCCACATTCCTTGTCCCAGAAGAAATTCGTCAGAAAGCGAATAAATCGGATCAATCGGTTAATGCCATTATGGCTGAGAGAATAGATAGTCGAAGTGCTTCCAATATTGATGAGAATGTTTCAGAGGTTTCAATAACTGTTGAAGATGATGATAAAGAAATTATACAATCCTTTTATAAGAAAACACCACCATCATCGGACGAAGTAGAATCTTCGATTAAAGAGAAGCCAATAGAACCTAAGGCTTCCAATTCGCTGGAAAATCAAAAGCATTCAGACGGTCATCATTCTCAGTTCAATGAAGAGCCGAGTTCTGCGAAAGGTAATGAGACAGCCCCGGGCCATCTGAAAAAACAAGAGAACTCTCCTGAGAAGAAGAGCACTGCATCTAAAAGTAAATCCGAAAATTCTTCTAAAGACAAAGCGGAGAACAATTCTAAATCTAAAGAAGAAAACCCGGGTAAAGACGAACAAAAAAAGAACTCTACCGTTGAAAAAAAAACAAACAAACCCAAATTGAAGAATAAAGACAACAATAAACCAAGCCAAAGCCAAAAGAATGAAAAAGCAAATAATAAAGATAGTGAACAGAAAAAGTATAATGAAAATATAGGCAATAAAGATAAAAAAGACAACGGTAACAAAAATGAAAAAAGTAAGTAATCGCACACTCTCGCATATCGGGAGTGTTTTTTGTTGAAATTAAAGGGAACAGAAGGGTAATGTGAAAATAAGGAGGGAACTTATATGTCCAAATCATACCACGGAGTGAAGGACGGGCAGTTAGCTGAGTGCCCAAACTCACCCAATTGCGTATCGACTCAAACTGAAAAAAGTGACAAACAAATGCAGCCCTTGCCCTTCACCGGAGATCTTGCTGAAACGAGAAGACGACTAAAACAAATACTTAACGATATGGATCGCACCTCTATCGAAATGGAAACAGATACTTACATCCATGCAATCGTCACAACCAAATTGCTGAGATTTAAAGATGATATAGAATTTTATTTAGATGAACAAGAGGGTCTCGTGCATTTTCGCTCGGCATCACGTGTCGGTTATTCCGATCTAGGTGTGAACAGAAAAAGGATGGAGAATATCTCTGAATTGTATCAGCGGAGAAATGAGGAGGAGAAAGCTTGAATTTTGATTATCAGATAGCGGTGATTGGAGGTGGGTCAGGCGGGCTGACAGTTGCAGCAGGTGCCGCAAGTTTTGGTGCCTCTGTAGCACTTATCGAGCGAAAGGCCGAACTAGGAGGAGATTGCCTCCATTACGGATGCATGCCTTCTAAGGCACTCATTCAATCAGCAAAAGAAGTTTATGAAGCTGCTCACTATTCTTCTTTTACTTCGGAGGAATATGACAGGCTCTTCAGGCAAGCCATGGAAAGAGTTGCTGCAGCTGTGCAAGATGTTCAAGAGCATGATTCAAAAGAACGGTTTATTAAACTAGGCATTGATTTGTATGAAGCGGAAGCTGCTTTTAAAGATGAGCATACGCTTATTGTTGGAGATAAAACGATTACAGCTAAGCGCTTTGTCATTGCGACAGGATCTTCGCCTATCGTTCCTCCGATCAATGGATTAGATACAGTGGATTATTTAACGAATGAAACCATTTTCTCACTAAGGGAGCGGCCTGAATCTTTAGCTGTCGTGGGAGGCGGCATTATTGGTATAGAATTATCTCAGGCGATGGCACGTTTAGGAGTAGAAGTTACGATCATTGAAGGCGGAGATGAAATTCTTTCGAAAGAAGACCAGGAGATTGTCAGAACTGCCCACGACCTTTTGTCTCAAGAACTAAGTGTACTTACAAGAGCGAAGGTTGACCGGGTGGATAAGAAACCACAG
Organism: Halobacillus mangrovi; assembly: GCF_002097535.1. Lineage (GTDB taxonomy): Bacteria > Bacillota > Bacilli > Bacillales > Halobacillaceae > Halobacillus > Halobacillus mangrovi_A. The sequence goes on along the minus strand of NZ_CP020772.1, from coordinate 3,112,419 downwards.
GGGCTCACCGTATATTACACGAAGGACGGTGCGGAAGGTTCCATTGATGCAGAACGGATTCTTGTTGCTGCGGGACGAAATGCGAACGTCGATGCCCTTGAGCTTCAGAACGCAGGAGTAAAGGTAACTCGAGGTTCTGTTGAAGTGGACGCTACTCTCCGTACTACTAGCAGACATATTTATGCCGTAGGTGACTGTAACGGCTCGATGCCTTTCACTCATGTAGCAGGCTTGGAAGGGAAAGTTGCTGTCTCGAATGCTGTTCTAGGGCTCTCAAAAAAAGTTTCCTACGAGAAAGTTCCGTGGGTGGTTTACACCTCGCCAGAAATCTATCACTTAGGACTAACGGAAACAGAAGCCCAGGAGAAGTATGGAGATCATTTATTAACCTTTAAGACAATGCTTCGAAATAATGACCGCTTTATGGCTGAACGTCATAAAGAGGGGCTTGTTAAGGTGATGACAAACCAAAGAGGAAAAATTGTAGGCGCCCATGCTATAGGGGAAGGGGCGGGGGAATGGATGCAGGAGGTAGGAACATTGCAGGCCTTAAATAAGAAATTCCAGTCTTTGTCCAACGTCGTTCACCCTTACCCGGCGAGAAATAATGTGGTTTCTCAAACGGCAGACTTGTACTGGCGAGAAAAGCTGTTTGACAGCTCGCTGAATAAAGCGATCAGCTGGTATGTTCAAACCTTCAGGTAACAGGAAAGAGCTGTCCATACTTAAAGGACAGCTCTTTATTCATCATGAATCTTTTGTTGTTGATCACCCATTAGACCATAGAAAAACAAGTGTGTGATTTCTTCACTGAATTCAGCTGGGGATTCTTTCATCATCGGAGAGTTCGATTGCATGGCCTGGTAATACATTTCTACATAAAACATAACGGTACGAAACGATAGCTCAGGGTGAATGTATCCCTGTTTTTTACCTTGATCAATCAATTCCATCAGGAGAGGAACTGTATCTTCTTCTGAAAATTTTCGGATGAATTCCTTTATATGGGGCTGGTCAGCCATCACTGATTGAATGAAGTCAGGACTTATATGAAGAGCACTTTCTTTTTTCCCTTGGATGACAGTGCTGATTTTATCCTTGAAATTCAGTTTTTCGTCATGCACGATTTCTTTGAAATAATCAAACTTTTCATAAACGAATTTTTTTACTGTTTCGAATAGGAGTTGATCTTTTCCTCCAAAATAATTGTAGATCGTAACTTGTGATACTTGAGCTTTTTGAGCAATCTCCTGAATGCTCACCTTTTGCACACCGTATTGAGAGAATAGATCAAAAGCAGCGTTCAATATATTTGCTTTTTTACGTTCTTTACGCTTTTCAAAACCATTCATAGGGCTACACCTCTTCACGTTCATATTACATTGAATTATGAAGTATATCAATTCATACATTTCATTTCTCTAAATGGACAAGTTCCAACTAGACAGATGGTTTTGCTGTTAAGTACGATAAGGATAGAGGGAGAACCTTAACAAGAGAGGGGATTTTCATGTCTAAGCTTGATTTGACGCAATATGAAAAGAAAATTATCGTTCGTAATATGCAAGAAAAAGACATAGACCAAATCTTTGAACTTCAAGAAGCGTGCTTTCCAAATATGGAACCATGGAAAAGGAGTCACTTGGAAAGTCATCTGAGTATTTTTCCTGAAGGCCAGTTCGTGGTGGAATATGAAGGAAAAATCATCGGTAGTTGCTCTAGCCTTATCGTCAACTTTGATGAGTATGATGATAAGCATACGTGGGATGACATTACAGATGAAGGTTACATTACAAACCACGATCCAGACGGGTATAATCTGTATGGAATTGAGGTCATGGTTCACCCGGAATATCGCGGGATGAAAATTGGCCGTCGATTATATGAAGCTAGAAAAGAGCTAGCGATGACCCTGAATTTAAAGAGCATCATCATTGGCGGCAGAATTCCTAATTATCATAAGTACGAAAAGGAGATGTCTCCGAGAGAATACGTAGAAGAAGTGAGAAATCAAAATATTTATGATCCTGTGCTGACTTTTCAAATTATGAATGGATTTACAGTGATGAGGATCAATCCCAATTACTTGCCGGATGATGAAAAATCCTCAAAATACGCGACGCTCATGGAATGGAACAACATTGATTATCGTGCGCGTACGAAACGATATTTTAAGACAAGTAACCCTGTGAGAATCATGGTGATTCAATACATGATGAAGAACATTGACTCATTTGAAGAATTTGCTAAGCAGTGTGAGTATTATGTGGATGTTGCAGCTGATTATGGCTCTGATTTTGCTGTATTTCCTGAGATATTCACCACTCAGTTGATGTCCTTCTTAGATGAAAAAGTGCCTTCGACAGCTGTAAGGCGTTTATCTGAATACACGGAAGATTACATTGAGATGTTTACTCATTTAGCTGTTAAATACAATGTCAACATCATTGGCGGCTCACACTTTGTTGAAGAAAATGAACAGATTTATAATATTTCTTATTTGTTTCGAAGAGACGGAACCATTGAGAAGCAGTATAAGATCCACGTTACTCCTAACGAACGGACGTGGTGGGGAATTCAGCCAGGTGATGCTGTGAAAGTATTCGATACGGATTGTGGAAAAATTGCTATCCAGATCTGTTACGATATTCAATTTCCAGAGCTTGCCCGCTATGCTGTGGATCAGGGGGCAAACATCATTTTTATTCCATTTTGTACAGATGACCGACAAGGGTACTTGAGGGTCCGCTATTGTGCGCAGGCAAGGGCTGTAGAAAATCAAGTGTACACGGTGATTGCAGGTACGGTTGGGAACTTGACTCAAGTAGAAAATATGGATATTCAATATGCCCAGTCTGGCATTTTTACTCCATCTGATTTTGAATTCGCAAGAGATGGGATCATAGGAGAATGCAATCCAAACGTAGAAACGGTCGTTGTTGGAGATGTTGATTTAGAGATCCTTCGCCGTCAGAGGAAATCAGGAACCGTTCGCCAGCTTCGTGACCGCAGACGGGATTTGTTTGAAGTCAGTTATAAGGTGGATACGCAAATTAAGAGAGAACGAACGTAGAAGGAGAGAGATATCGTGTTAAAGGATCAAGTAGCAGTAATCACTGGAGCATCTAGAGGAATCGGTAAGGAAATCGCAAGTCAGCTTGCTCAAAAAGGCGTACGGCTAGCCTTACTGGGAAGCTCGGAGGATATTCATCATACAAAAGAAGAATTAGAAGGAAAAGGCTTCTCTAACATCTTATCCTTTACGGCTGACGTAAGTAATGAGAACGATATTGACCATGTCATACAAGCAACAAAAAATGCATTCGGAAGAGTGGATATTCTGATTAATAATGCGGGTGTGGGTCAATTTAAACCAGTCGAAAAACTAACCGTGGAAGAATGGCAGAAAACTTTTGAAGTGAACGTTCAAGGAGTATTTCTGGCAAGCAAAGCTGTACTGCCCTTGATGAAAAAGCAGCAATTTGGAACAATTGTGACTGTAGCTTCTGATGTCTCCCGTTACACCATTCCGGAAGGCTCACTTTATACGGCGACCAAGTATGCCGTTCAAGGCTTTATGGGTTCTTTAGCTCAAGAAGTAAGAGAACACGGCATTAGAGTCGGAACAGTTAATCCAGGGATGGTGGACACCTATTTTGCCAATGGTACAAAAGGTGACCCGGAGAAAGCAGACTGGCTGAAAGTTCAGGATATTGCAGAAGCAGTCGTTTATATGGTACAAGCTCCTAAACATACGGTGATTGATGAATTACACATTCATCCGCTCATCCAGCAATATCCGCGTGTTTAATTGAACATAAAACGCCACCTCAGGTCATCCATTTTATGGAAAATCGAGGTGGCTGTTTTTAATATATATAAAAGGTAGGGGGATGGGTTGTAGCCTGGGCGTGATCTAGATAATTCAACAAATTCTCATGCGACTCAAGCATTTCGCTTTCCGTTCCGGGGTAATAGCATGCATGCAAAAAGGTCTCGATTTTTTTTGATAAAAAATGATCCCGCGTGCGTACCATTAGAACGAGTAAGTCGTCCCATTGACCCCAGATCATAAAGTGTAAAGCTTTATCGTAATCATGATGATTCATGGGTCACACATCCTTTAGCAAGGAGTGTTTTTATTATGACCTAAGCGATCATCCATAAGTCAGGAAGTTCGTCACAGTTAGGGAAAAAACGACTTCATTTGATCAAATTTTCCCAAAGAAGACATAATTTTGTTATGATAATAGAGAAAGTTTTGCATGTAGGAAGATGAAGGGAGATTCAGTGATGACTGAGAAACAATTACTTTATGTCAATTTGGGCGGGGTCATTGCTTTCAGTTTGTTTATGCTTTTAAGTTTCGCAACGGCTGAAGCGGAGACTGCCCATAGGGTAATCATTGTGATCAGTGAGGTGTTAGGCGGGTTGACATTGATCAGCGCAATTATTTCCCTTTCATACATAAAAAGCGAGCAAAGATTTGTACCTATATCCATCATTGCATTTCTAATTGCTTGGTTGATCTACGCCATCGGGTATGAAGTCGGGATTGATGAAACAACAAAATATAGCTGGATTTGGTTCATTAGCCTGTACATAATATTATTTGCTGGTTTTTACATAATAAGGAATTGTTATAAAAAGGTACTGGGTTATTATAAGCTGCTTCCACCTTTTTTATTGTTTTTAAATGGTATGCTTTTTGTATTTCTACTTTTTATTCATATTTGGTGGCAGTTGCCTTTCAGTGGTTAAAGTCTTCCTCATGGAAGGCTTTTTTATTAGGTCTTTTATGATGCTTTTTGGAAACCATCGCCTTCGCATATTTACATTCGAACGACACATACTACAACTAAGCTTCTAAGGAGGGATACCAATGAAGTTAAAAGCATTCGCCATCGGCTTATTAGCTGCTTCCTCTCTGGTTGCCTGCCAAGCAGAACAGGAAACAGGTACTGGCCAGGATAACTATGAGGGTGTACAAAACACTCGTTTTGAGCGTGCTGCGGACAATATGTATGAAGAAGGTAATCGTGTTAACCAATACGACAATGACCGTGGTATGGTTCACAACACAAATTATGATGTTGCAGAAAGAGCAGCAGATAAAATTGCCAGAGACGTTAAGGGAATTGAAAGAGCGTATGTTCTCAAAACCCGTGACAATGCCTATGTTGCAGCCGTTCTAGATGATAACAGAGATACAACAGATCTTTCCGATAAAAAGGAAAATGAAATAACTAAAGCGGTTAAAGCTACTGATCAGGATATCAATAACGTATATGTTTCAACAAACCCTGATTTTGTTGATTTAACAAACAACTACGTCAATGATGTTCAAAATGGAAATCCTGTCCGTGGATTCTTCCAGGAATTTGGTCAAATGGTTGACCGTATCTTCCCAGAAGCCCGATAACAAAAAGCACCAGGCCTCCCAATAAGGGTGCCTGGTGTTATACTTTTCGCCACTTTTTAATTGAATTCCATCATAAATCTTCCACTCCACTGCTTTTGTGAAGACGATAAATACCTGCACCAGATAATGGTCGTGTGTTTGTGTCCCCATTCCCGGTTTCCTGATAATCTGCCGGCTAGGCACTCTTTTCCTATTTGCTATACTATGAATAACTAAAAGAGGGGAGTAATGTCAATGATCTCTATTGTACGACCAGAGGAGGCACGTGCTTTTGTTTCTTTATCGAATCAACTTGAGAAGGAGTCTGATTTTCTTTTGTATGAGGCAGGGGAAAGGGGGATGTCTATAGAAAAAGCACGGTCACTTATTGAATCGATAGGAAAACAAGAAAATTCCGTGCTTTTTGCTGCAAGAGATCATAATAAATTGATCGGACATGTGATGTGCATCGGGGGCAGTGCAAAACGAAACCGTCATTCCGCAAAAGTCGTTACAGGCGTATTGGCTGGTTACCAAGGGAAGGCGTGGGCCAGTCAATTGTTTGCAAAAGTAGACAGATGGGCCATTGATCATCATATACATAGACTTGAATTGACCGTCATGATTCATAATGAGCGTGCACTCAAATTATATAAAAAAATAGGTTTTAAGGTAGAAGGAATAAAAAAACAATCTTTGCTTGTAAATAACAAATGGGTAGACGAGTACTTGATGGCAAAAATATTCTAGCACGATTTGATATGGGGACATGTCATCTATCTTTCATTTTCCTTGTGATGACTTCATATAGTTAAGATAAGCGAAATTCAAGGAGGGGGCATCTTTGAAACCAGAAGATCACAAAAAGCTCGAATATGCGATAAGAGAGATTACGGACATCGCAAAAGGGTTTGGGCTTGATTTTTACCCAATGCGATACGAAGTCTGTCCTGATGATATTATTTATACGTTTGGTGCTTACGGAATGCCGACGCGATTTTCCCATTGGAGCTTCGGAAAACAATATTACAAAATGAAAATTCAATACGATCTTGGCCTAAGTAAGATTTATGAGTTGGTGATCAACTCGAATCCTTGTTATGCTTTTTTGTTAAATTCGAACAGCCTGATTCAGAATAAATTGATTGTTGCTCATGTGTTGGCTCACTGTGACTTTTTCAAAAATAATGCCCGTTTTCAAAATACAAAACGGGATATGGTAGAAAGTATGGCCGCAACCGCTGAGCGAATTGCTGCTTATGAAAAGCTTTATGGTAAAGAAGAAGTAGAGTCTTTCCTTGATGCTGTCCTTGCCATTCAAGAGCATATCGATCCTTCGATCGTCCGTCCAAAGTTAAACTGGTCCATCGATGATGATGAAGAAAGTGAAGAGAAACGTTTATACACTCCATATGATGATCTATGGAAAATGGATGAGTCGTCTTCGGAAGACCGCCCAGCCTTTAAGAAAAAACGGAAGTTCCCACCTCGCCCTGAGAAGGATTTACTCCTTTTTATTGAGCAATACAGCAGGGAGCTCGAAGACTGGCAGCGCGATATTTTAACGATGATGCGAGAGGAGATGCTTTATTTCTGGCCACAGCTTGAAACGAAAATCATGAATGAAGGCTGGGCTTCTTACTGGCATGCAAGAATCTTAAGAGAAATGGATCTCACGAGTGATGAAGCGGTCGAATTTGCTAAACTCAACGCAAGCGTCGTGCAGCCTTCAAAAACTCAATTGAATCCGTATTACCTGGGGTTGAAAATATTTGAGGATATTGAAGACAGATACGATAACCCATCAGATGAAATGAAGAAGCACGGCGTAGAACCTGGTTCAGGAAGGGAAAAGATTTTTGAAGTACGTGAAATTGAATCTGATCAAAGCTTCATTCGCAATTATTTAACTAAAGAGCTTGTTCGAAGAGAAGACTTATATTTATTTCAAAAGCAAGGACAAAAATATAAGATCACAGATAAGGACCATGAAGCCGTCCGCGACCAGCTTGTGACCATGAGGGTAAATGGAGGTTTTCCTTACATTACCGTCCAGGATGGCGATTATGTGAAAAGCGGAGAGATCTATTTGAAACATCATTTTGAAGAAGTTGAACTCGATATCGGGTACTTGGAAAAAGTACTACCATATATTTATCAACTGTGGGGCCGCCCGGTTCACATAGAAACAAGAATCGAAAATCGTGAAGTCGTTTTCAGTTTTGGTGGGAAGAAAGTCCAAAAGAAATATCTATAAAAAAGTTCACCTTTCGATCTCCTGTGGAGAGAACTCGAGAGGTGCCTTTTTTTGTATGAAAAAGGCGATGAGATAGCGTTTTGTAAAGCTTTAGGTTTGATATAATGAAGACAGGATTTAGTAGAATGGGGGGAGCAAATTGAGGTGGACCCGTTTAGCCATTATTGGATTTGTCGCCGTTCTCGCTGCTGTATTTTTCTTTTATTTAGATAACCGTACTTTTAATCGCTTAACGGAAGATCATCAGTATCCGATGCTCGTAGAGCCGAAAAGTCACCCTGTCTCCCTCACAGAAAGCTCTACCAAAATCCCTGAATCTGGGATTCATATGACTAAGTTATATACGATGCAGAACAATAAAAACCTTTTCCTTGGCATCTGGTACAGAGATAGTAATAATGTCATGAATGCGGAAGGGGATGAGTGGAAGCGGACGGACGGTGAGGTTCAGCTTCTTGTCAAAGCCGTTGATGAAAACGGGACTACATTTAATGGAGAAACGAAGAAAGCGGTACGTGGAACATTTTCTACCTTCCAATACATTCACTTCAATACGTTTAATCTTAGTGAAGAATCAAAGAAACTCGATCTTTATTTTTACCCGGTTACTACTGACGGTGAAAAAGAACAACCAGCAGATCATCCTTGGTTTGAGGTAAGCGTCCCTGTTTCCTCTTTCGAGTAAGGAAACGTTGCTTCTGAAGCCGCATATGATACAATGATAAATAGCCTAAATTGAAAAGAGGGGACGAAATGATGATTAAGCAGCTTCTAAGTATCAACAAGCTTATTTATCATTTTCGTTCTGTTAAGAGAGCATAGACTTTAGTCTATGCTCTTTTTTTAACAAAGGGAGGTCTGTAAAGCGTGAGATATAAGAGGGTATTATTAAAAATAAGCGGTGGAGCTTTGAGTGGGAATACGAAGGACAATTTTGATAACGGAAGCTTAGAACATATTGCCACTGAAATTCTTGCCCTTGTCAATGCTGGAGTAGAGGTCACGCTTGTTGTAGGCGGTGGAAATATCTTTAGAGGTCGGACCGCAGAACAGTGGGGGATCGATCGTGTAGAAGCTGACAATATCGGGACGCTCGGAACAGTCATAAATAGTTTGATGCTCAGAGGAGTATTGAAAAGCAAAACAGAAAAAGAAGTACGTGTGATGACGTCTGTGCCGATGTCTTCGGTTGCCGAACCCTATATTCGTCTCAAAGCAGTGAATTATTTAAAGAAGGGCTACATTACGATTCTCGCAGGTGGAAACGGGCAGCCCTTTGTTACAACGGATTATCCGGCTGTACAACGTGCCATCGAATTGGAATGTGACGCAATCCTTGTTGCAAAACAAGGAGTAAATGGGGTATACACAACGGATCCTACGTTAAATCAAGATGCAAAACTTTACGGGAATTTAAATTATAATGATATTCTTTTACAAGATATCCAGGTGATGGATCAGGCTGCGCTATTACTGGCACGCGACCATCAACTGCCTGTGCACATTTTTAATTTCAACGAGCCTGGAGTGATGATGGATTTATGCAAGGGACAGGATTTTGGTACATTAATCTCTGATCAACCTTCCTCATTTCAGGAAGAAGTGTAGGTCAAAAGACATATATTCGTTTCAATTTAATCAATCTGACCATGAAATCTAATTTTTCTGATACACTATTCGTTAATACATTGAAGTGATAAAAGGAGGAAGAGAGATGACGATTTATGATCACGTCCTGACGGAAAATGATTTTGTTCATCAAAATAATCTCCGTTATCCATTTGAAGAAAGAGGACTTCAATTTGGAGATGGCATATATGAAGTGATTCGTGTTTATGGTGGGAAGTATTATCTGATTGATGAGCATGTGGAGCGTTTATACAGGTCTGCAGAGGCTGTTAAAATAGAGGTTCCTTATAAAAAAGAGGAAATGTATGAACGTCTAAATCAATTGTTACAACAGAATAAAGTGGAAAGTGATGCAAAAGTATATCTGCAAATCACCCGAGGATCGGCTCCAAGGGATCACGCTTTTCCTCTTGATACAGATGCTAACCTTTATGCCTATGTAAAGGATCTACCGAGAGCGATAGATAAGATGTGGGATGGAGTGGAAACCATTACTCAACATGATGTGCGCTGGGATTGGTGCTATATCAAGAGTCTCAACCTTTTGCCGAACGTTCTGGCAAAGCAGGCTGCAACGGAAGAAGGTTGCTATGAGGCTGTTCTTCATAAAGATGGAGAAGTGACGGAATGCAGTTCTTCTAATGTTTATTTAGTCCGTAATGGAAAAGTGTACACCCACCCTGCGAAAAAGAATATTCTACACGGGTGCGTTCGAATGAGAATTGAGGAATTTTGCAGACAGGAAGGGATTACATTCAAAGAAGAATCCTTCCGTATAGAAGACTTTCAGTACGCAAATGAGGTATTCTTAACGAGCAGTACATCTGAAGTTATGCCGATTTTGAAAGTCGATGAGCTTACGATTGGTAATGGTGAACCTGGTCGGATCACACGCAGGCTTCAGGAGCTCTATGAAGAAGATGCAGGAATTTCGGAAGATCAGTCCCTATTTAAGAAAAATGCAAAAGCACAGTAAGGATGAAAAGGCACTGCTCCTAATAGGCGGTGCCTTTCTCGTTTAATAAGGAGAAGATTTGGGGATAACTTTTGTAACTATGCTATAATTCCAGAGACTGAAAATTGAATGGAGGTCTTGGTATGTCGAAAGTTAAATTAGAGTTAACATCTAAACAATATGAAAAGCTTGTAGAGAGTGTGTTTCTTGGGACGTGGATGGTCAATTCGACTAAGATGGAATTGGATGAGGACTTTGAAGAAGTCAGAGAACTGGTGCTTTCAAAATATAAGGAAGCTGGACTAGAAGAAAAGGTTGTTCATCAGGAAGAAATGGGAATTCACGATTTAGACGTAGACTATGAGTCGAAGCTTTTAGATACTTATGTTGAAGAATATGACGAATTTAGTTTCTGGGATAAACTCGTTGAAAAGCTTGCCGAGAAAGAAATGGTCGAACGTTTTGGTGCTCCTGAAGGAAAAATGACGGACGAAATGATGGAAGCTCGCCTGGAAATCGAAGAGAGAATCGGATCGAAGTTAGAAGAGACAGGGGTTACACGACTATCTTTTGATGATGAATAAAAAAACAAGCATGGACGCTACGACCATGCTTGTTTGCTTCCTCTTATCTTGTCGCTTTCGTACGTTGGTGAGGTTCAGACCATAGGCTGGCCACAGGACGTGCAAGCTGAAAGGACCATTGGATAAACGGACCTAGCAATAACGCTACAATTAATGTTCCGAAACCGACCGGTGCTCCTAGAAGATAGCCCACTAAAGCCATAGCGGATTCTGTGAAGATCCTTACAGAGCTTTTTGACTGATTGGTTTTCTCATTCATGATCATCATGAAATGATCTAATGGGATTCTAGGGAACGGGGTTCTTAAGTATACGGCCACACCTACGGCAGTAGCGATCAGGCCAAGTGTAAAGATGCCCCACTGGGCCCACCAGACTTCATAATTTACATTTTCAAGTATTCCATATAAAAAGATATCAACAGTCCGGCCTCTAATAATTATGGGAATGAGTGATTCAAATTGTGGGCGTTTTTTTTCAAGCCATGCATTGACTAAAAGTAATATTACAAAAGCAATGATCATGACCGTTCCTACGGTAACTGGGAAATGCATGGATAACCCAACAGCAACACTGTCACCAGGACCTACGCCAAGCCCGGATTGAATGATAAGAGCCAGACCAAGACTGGAAACAATCAGTCCAGTCAAATAGATAAGGAATAGAAAAAGGTATTTCATGATAGACTCCTTTAATCCGTCTAAAATTGTGCTTCATATATCATATATGCTCGGTTAAGAGATGTAAAGCTATCCATTCGCAAATGTTTCCATTGATGGTGACAGGGAAGTAAAGTATAGGGAAGATAAAAGGAGGAATGAAGATGCAATATGCAATCGTTACCGGTGCTTCCAGAGGACTCGGGGAGGCAGTAGCTCATCAATTAATCGAAAAAAATGTAAATATCATTGCGGTCTCACGTAGTGAAAATGAGAAATTAAAAAAGAAAGCAGAAGAAAGAAAAGTAGATTATTATCATTTAAGCTGTGATCTAAGCGATCCAGCACAATTAGAAGATGGTCTGGACAGAATCGTTGATATTGCTTTTCATGATGATACACACTATGTCTATGTTGTGAACAATGCGGGTGTCATTGAACCGATCGACACGATAGGGAATTTTGCCTCAGCGGATGTACAGAAGCATGTACAGGTTAATTTAACCGCGCCAATCCTGATCATCAACCGTTGTATAAAAGAAGCAAATCAAAAGGATATAAACACATTTGTCATTAACATTACTTCTGGAGCTGCTGAGCGTCCTGTCCATGGATGGAGTACATACAGCAGTACAAAAGCAGCTATCAACCGATTCACAGAGACACTAGCTCTTGAACAGGAAGGAAACGGACACAAGATTTTGGCTTATAGTCCGGGAGTGATGGATACCGATATGCAAGGGGAAATCCGTTCAGCTTCGGAGGACGAGTTTGCGGACGTTGATAAATTTAAGCAAATGAAAGAAGAGGGAAAGCTGCGTTCCCCTGATGAAGTGGCGGCTGTCCTGATGGATTTAATTAACCAACCTGATGAAATTGAAAACGGAAAGGTTTATAAGCTTTACGATCTTGTAGGCAAGAAGTAAAGGCACGACCCTACCTATGTTCAGGCTGTCAGTTTAGTACTGACAGCCTGTTTTTTATTGAAAATCATTAATTAATGTTTGATAATTTCAATTTCCGCGGTATTGTCCCGGGCTCTTATCCTTGCTGTTCCTCCAATAGGAAAAGTGAATTGAGGCGTCGTATGTCCAAAGCTCGCCTGAGCAATGACAGGTATGTGTTGGAGTTCTTTTTTTGATCGAATGATTTCCTTAAGAAGATCTAAGGACATATTAGACTCTTTCTGAAACCGCCCAATCACAAGACCTTTCACTTTTTCAAAGCCTGGTTGATGAATAAGCGACTGCAAATCCCTGTCGAATGTCTGTGGGATCGTCATTTCGTCGTCTTCTAGAAAAAGAATGGAGTTATCCAGTGAAGGCATGTATTCCGTTCCCTGAAGGAGATTAAGGGTACATAGATTGCCGCCTAGAGAGGTGCCACTCGCTTCTCCTTGATTAATGATTTCATAACCTTCATTTTTATGGAACGTCCGATTTTCCTGATCCAAGTACCATTCATCGTCACTCCAATCTGCAGCAGGTAAAATGGCAACAGGGGAATCTTGTGTAATTATTTTTTCAAAGTATTTCCACGTGTAATGAATTCCTTTTTTCATCCCGAACGTTGAAAAGTGTGGACCGCTATAGGTTACAAGCCCTGTTTTCTTATAAAAAGCGTTGGAAAGGACAGTAATATCTGAAAATCCGCAAAAGATTTTAGGGTTTCTTTTGATTAAATCATAATCGATATAGTGGAGAAGCTGATTACTATCAAATCCCCCTATCGTTGTAAGAATCATTTTTACATTAGAGTCACGAAATGCTTCATGGATATCTTCTACCCTTTTTTCGATTGAAGTCGATGTCCCAATTTTCTCTGCTTCTGCATGGAGGCTGTAGCTAACGCTTACGCCTAGATTTTCTAACCTTTCAGTAGCCAGTTCTCTCTGCTCCTGTGCGATCATGGAAAGACTCTCAGCGGGAGAAATAACCCTGATTTCATCCCCTTTTTCCAATTTATTTGGAAAGAGCATGCTCTCACTCCTTTACGATTAAATCATTATAATATATCAATTTTTCTGATTTTTGTCTATCCTTTTTGAAACTTTACAGTCGTTCGTTCGTATAAAAGGGTAAGAGGTGAACTCAATGACAGGATTAATTATGATCGGTGTATTGGTCGGGTTTATGATTTTGGGTATAGTGAAGATAGCTAGCAGGGAAAATAGGGGCGACTATTCTCATATTCATCATACTCCCCACACTCACGATAATTCGAGTTTCTTTGGCGGCGATGGTGGAGGCGGAGACGGAGGAGGCTGCGACTAAGCAGCTTCCTTCTTTTATTTTAATGAGTAGATACTAACTTCTTTAAACCTCTTATCCCAAAAATTTAGTTGCGAGACTTTCATGGGCCCGTTACGTTAAAAGAGGTAGGGTTGGCTGGTAAACGGCTCGCTTTCCTGCGGGGGAACTGGCAAGCCTCCTCGTTCGCTGCGCTCTCTGTGGGGTCTCGCCTAGCCCCTTCTCCCGCGGGAGTCTCACCGTTTTCCAGCCAACCCATCTGTGCTATAAAACGGACCCACTGGAGATTTAAAGATTCCAGCATTCAGGAGATACATTGTATTCATGTTTTAAACCAGCGTCATAGAAGGACTTTTTATATCTTATAAGTGTATTAATAAGTTTCAAATTCTTGAAATCAAGATGTTTCCGTCCTTCTCATAAACGATGAAGGTCCGAGCAATCGCGAGACTCCTGTGGGATGAACATGATAGGTGAGACCCCGGAAGACGTAGTCTGAGGAGGCTCAGCACATGCCCACGGAAAGCGAGTGATTGCTCGGACCTCCAAGTTTTATCTATGGCAACGGAAATTTCCAAACTCACGTTATCTCCAAAGCAAGTCTTCCACTATGCTACTATTGTATAAGAGTGAATAGTGGAAGCTTGACGATTTTATTGAGCAAAGTCATTTTTTTAGTATGAATCCTTGGAAATGCGTCGGTCCATTTTTGGCTGATGGCTGTGGGACTTTATGGAAAGCTTCCAGGTGAAAATGTTTCGTTAAAATACTTTCAAGAAACTCATCCTTGTAGAAGGAAAAGAATCGCTTCGGATGGTGAAAATCCTTATCCCATACACCTTCTTGATCGATTCCTCCGTAAACCCCCATGTAAAACAGCCCGCCAGGTTTCATAATCCGTTTGATTCCCATCAAAACACCTTCAAGTTGATCTTTAGGGACATGAAGCAGACAGTTGAGCGCCCACACGGCGTCAAATGTCTCCTCTTGGAAAGTAAGCTGATCGAAACTCATCACCTCTGCCTGAAGTCCTTTTTCTCTACAATGTTCCACCATTTCTGGGGACAAGTCTGTAGCCTGGACATGTAAGCCTGCTTCTTGGAAAAAGAGGCTGTCCTTACCTGGCCCTGCGCCAATTTCAAGTAATTTTTTCTTATATGTACGAGTCAATCGATGCAAAAAGGAAGCGCGTTCGTACAACTTCCAGTCTTGTATCTCTGATTCATTTCTGTTTAGAGAGTGTGCATTATAAGCTTCAGCTAATTGCTGTTTTAATTTTTGTTCAATCAATTTTTCCTCTCCTTTTCTTTGCGGCGGTAGGTGAGCATAAGCATTCCATCATCAAACCGGTGGTAATCGATGAAATCTAGCTCCTCCTGATGTTCATTAGATTTGAATAGTCTTATTCCACTGCCGATCAGTACAGGCTGAATAGCTATATGATACTCATCGATCAACCCCATCCGGATAAAATCCTCAATCAGCATACTTCCGCCAACGATCCAAATGTTTTTGTTTTGATCTGTTCTTAACACGTTAATAAGAGGTGTGATTTGCTCAGGCTGGACAAATGTTGCGTAGTCGTCGTGTCCTTCCATTGTTTCACTGACTACGTAAACGTCCTTTGAATGGTAAGGAAACTCATCAGTCAATTCAAATAGTTGTTCATAAGTTTTTCTTCCTAGAATGACCGTATCTATCGTGTTAATAAAATCATCGTACCCATAGTCTCGATCGTCCCATAGCCAGTCAATGTCACCATTTTCTCTCGCTATATATCCGTCTAAGCTTTGTGCAATATATAAGACCACTTTGCCCATTTTCCTTCACCTTCCATCTTTTTCTTGCTTACGGTACCGTTTTCATCATATAATACATTTAGATGAAAAAGAAGGGACTGACGTTTAAAGCAATGAAGTACTAATTCTGTTTGCTGCGAGTATCTAAATATCACATTACTCGTTCCAGTTATACAGGATTGGTCTGTCTATCTTTGACCGTAGACTTCATTGCTTGATTACTCCCTTTACGACGTACATGGGGTTATTTTGCTATGAACAGGACCATTCCTCTCTGGGGCGAACAGGGAGGTTTTTTTATGCTTTATATGAAGGCGCAAAATATTGCTTATTCCATTGGTACACGAAAGCTGTTGGATATTAAAGAGTTGACAATTCATGAGGGAGAAAGAATTGGGCTTGTTGGTAAAAATGGTCAAGGAAAATCATTGTTAATCCGTTATTTAATGGGTGAACTTGACGTCCTTCCTCAAGTCGAGTGGCATGCTTCATTTGGATGGTTGAAGCAGTTGAATGAATCAAATAAGGCAGAGAGAAAGAGCGGGGGAGAGCAGACGCTTGCCAAGTTGGAGGATTTGTTTGAGCGTAAAAACAAGCTGTTGTTCCTGGATGAACCTACCAATAATTTGGATTGGGATCATATTGAGAAACTTGAAGAGCGCTTGAAAAGCCATCAAGGTGCTCTGATTGTTGTCGCTCATGACCGCATGCTGCTTGATCAAGTTTGTGATAAGATTTGGGAGCTTGAGGATAGCCATTTGAAAGAATACAATGGCACCTATTCTTTTTATGAAGAACAAAAAGCATTAGAGCGTGATCAGCAGTATCAAGAGCATGAAAAATATATTAAAGAAAAAAGACGGATGGAAGACCGGATTCGGCAAAAACGTACACAATCAAAGGGAATGAGAAAGCCGCCGAAACGAATGGGGAATTCTGAATGGCAGCTTGGAAAGAATAAAGCTGCAGGTAAACAGAAGAAAGTGGAGAGAGTTAGCAAAACTCTTGAAAGGCGGTTAGACCGTTTACAAAAAGTGGAGAAACCTTTTGAATGGGATCAAGTGAAAATGGAATTCGATCATTTCACTCCTTATCGCGGCCGCTTTCTCCTTCAGCTAAAAGATTTTGAAGTGAAGGTCTCTAACCAGCGCCTTTTCCATGTTAATCGTCTATCCTTATTGACAGGTAAAAAAACAGCACTGATCGGTCGTAATGGCGCAGGAAAATCAACGTTTATTAATGAGTTGCTTGATAGGAAAAACGACCTTTTTCCAAACGGAGTTTCAATAGGCTACTTTAATCAGAAGTTAGAGGAGATGCCAGAGGAAGTAACGGTTTTGGAGTATGCTAAACAAGAAAGCCGGCTCGAGGAGTCAAAGGTACGTATTGTATTAGCACGACTGCGTTTCTTTGAGGACGATATGAATAAACGAATCGCAGCTTTGAGTGGTGGAGAGCGCGTTAAATTAGCATTAGCCCGATTACTTGTCAGCGAACATCAGCTGCTTATCCTTGATGAACCGACAAACCATCTGGATGCTGAGGCGATTGATGCGCTGGAACAATTAGTTAATGAATATCCTGGTAGCTTATTGTTTGTTACCCATGACCGTACATTCGTCTCTCGCACGGCTGATCATTTATGGATGATTCAAGATCAAAAGATCGTGGCTTTTGAGGGAACGTGGGACGAGTGGGAAGAAAGTCGTCAAAAATCGGAAACTGTTGATGAAGATAGCTATGATCGTATGGCGTTGGAAACGAGAATGACAGAGTTAATCAGCCGTTTGAGCATACCGGCTTCAAGTGATGATCAACAGGTACTAGAAAGAGAATATCAGGAAGTTTTGAAGAAACTGCAGGAGCTGAAAAAATAAGAAAAGCGACCCTAATTGGGTCGCTTTTCTCTATAAATTGGTCGCTTCCTTGTTGTTCCTGAGGAACATGTAAAAAGAAGCGCCGAAGATCGTAATATAGCCGAGTACACTTAATAGGTCAGGCACTTGTCCAAATAGAAGGATACTGATAAGAGCTGAGTACACGACTGTGGAATAAAAGAATATAGATATTTCTCTTGCTGGTGCGAATTTATAGGCAATGGTTAAACCGAATTGACCTAAAGTTGCGAATGCACCAGCAGAGAGCAAGTAAATCCACTGCTTAAGCGTCATCGGTTCATAAAAGGCGATGGTAAACGGAAGAAGCGTAATCGTTGTAAAAAATGAAAAGTAAAACACAATGGTGTAAAATTTCTCTTTATCCCCTAAAACACGCAGGAGTGTATAGGCCCCTGCAGCAAAAACCGCAGAAAATACACCGGCCATATATGGGATAAACTCTAAAGAAAAAGCCGGTTTAATAATAAACAGTGTTCCAACAAATGCGATGATGATGGATACGATCTGGTATGTTCGTGCCTTCTCTTTTAAGAATATAGCTGAAAATATAATTAGCAAGAAGGGGCTAAGCTTATTCAACATATCTGCATCGGACAACACGAGGTTATCGATGGCATAGAAAAATAATACCATTCCAATCGTACCAAGCGATGACCGTGAGAGCAGCAGGATCTGGTTCTCTTTTTTTCCGAATAGCCGTTCCTTATTATATATAACAAACCAAAATGCGATGATTGCAGACACAAGATTTCGGAATAAGGTTTTCTGTACCGTAGGAAGATCGCCGGAAAGCTTAACGAGTGCAGCCATCATTGAAAAACCGAATGCTGATATTAATAGTAGAATAATTCCTTTATTTCTATTGCTCATGAGTGTTCCTCCAGTTGTTCTTATCTTGTGCAAAATCACCTTTACCATCCTAATACAAATAGAATTGGAAAGAAAGTCATAAAGGTTAGAGTTTTGATAAAAACTAACAATAGTTGACATAAGAAGACAGGTGTATGGGAAATCAGGTATAATGGAGTATATACAGATGTGAAAAGGAGGAACGGTTTTTTTGTTATGTTCTCAACCGATCGTTTGGAAGACAAGAACCATTGAAGACAATCAACAATTCTATGTAGAAGAGAACTCCTCGATAGATTTGTATGAAGATCAAGTGGTGACACCTTCGGAATCCATTTCAATGGAGAATATATTTGATGTTTCATTTAAGAAATTCTCTGGTGAATCTGGATTGCTGTACCTCCACACGAACCAGGGTGTGAAGACCTATATGGTTAAAGAATCCCCTTTTACATGGATCGAAACCTTTCACCAATATAAGTAACCCATAGATTCTTGAAACTGCATAATTTAAACTTAGGGTGGGGTTTACATGGAAATTTTGGAAGAAAATGAGAGAATTTTCTTAAGAGAAATTGCTCCCGACGACTGGGCACCTCTACATGAAATTGCTTCCGATGAAGAAGCGTGCAAATTTCAACCATGGGGTCCGAACAATGAAGACGACTCCAAATTTTTCGTAAATCAAGCGATGAGAGATAGACAAAAAAGGCATCGCAGTCGATATGTGTTTGCGATTGTAGAAAAAGAATCAAATCAAATAGTAGGCAATATTGAAATGAATATTCGTGATTGGGACGGAGTAGGTGAGATCGGTTTCATCATTCACTCGGGGCATTGGGGTAAAGGATTGGCGACGGACGCAGCTTTACTCATCATGAAACATAGCTTTGAAAAGTGCGAACTTCACAGGGTTGCAGCAACCTGTAGTCCAGAAAACAAAGCCTCTATTAAAGTTCTTGAGAAAATCGGAATGGTAAAAGAGGGCGTACTTAGGCAGGATTTGTTAGTGAAGGGTGAATGGCGTGACTCCTGTGTTTATAGTATTCTGAGAGAAGAGTGGTATGAAAAATATGTGAATACGGATAGCCAATTAAATAGGTTAACGGATGATCAAAATGATAGTGCTTGAAATAACAAAAAGGAGTGATTCCTATTAAGGAATCACTCCTTTTTTAAGAAGTAGTCTGCCAAACGACCCGTTTCTAGTGATTAGAAACAGATGCGTTAGGTTTGTTGTGTACAGCAAGGCGCTTGACCAGCTGTGAACTGTCTTTGTTCAATCCTACTACCTGAACGTCGATCTCATTCTCTCTATATTTTAATACAAGTTTATCAATAGCAGCTACTGCTGAATCATCCCACACATGAGCATTGGTAAAGTCGATTTCAACTTTTTTAGCCTCAATAGAGTAATCGAAATGCTTCAATAAGTTATCGGTGGAAGCGAAGAATACTTGACCGCTCACTTTGTAGACCATTTTCATCGTGCTCTTTTCATAGGCTTCTTCTACATGAATTTTTGAAATCTTGGCTACGAAGAAAATCGCACTCAAAATGACTCCGGCCAGTACACCTTTGGATAGGTCGTGTGTTTTCACAACAGTTGCTACAGTGACAACCATGACAACAGAATCAGAGATTGGGGTTCGGTTGAACCTTGTCAATGAACTCCAGTCAAATGTACCAATGGATACCATAATCATGACACCAACAAGAACGGCCATTGGAATTTGTACGAGCAAGTCGTTAAACACGATAATCAATAGCATCATGAATATACCAGCCACTAAAGTTGAAAGGCGTCCTCGCCCTCCTGAAGATACGTTGATAACAGATTGTCCGATCATAGCACAGCCAGCCATGCCTCCGAACAAACCGGAAACAACGTTAGCCATTCCTTGGCCGCGCGCTTCTTTATTTTTATCACTTACAGTATCTGTCATGTCATCAACAATTTGAGCAGTAAGCAGGGATTCTAATAGACCGACAAAAGCTAGAGCAAGGGAAATTGGAAATATAATTTGCAAGGTTTCAAAGTTCAATGGAATATCAGGAATTAGGAAGATAGGTAGTGTACTTGAAAGTTCACCCATATCTCCTACTGTCTTTAAACCGGCGCCTGAAGTTATTGCAATGATTGTCATCACAATTATGGCTACGAGCGGAGAAGGGACAGCTTTAGTGAACCTTGGGAGAATATAGATGATGGCAAGTGACCCTGCAACCATAGCGTACATAGCCAACCCTGCTCCTTCAAAGTGGACCAGCTGGGATGAAAAAATTAGAATAGCAAGAGCGTTAACAAACCCGATCATAACCGATCGCGGAATAAACTTCATAAATTGCCCAATTTTAAGCGTTCCTAAGATAAACTGCAAAATACCAGTCAAGATTGTAGCTGCAAGCAAATACTCTAATCCATGATCTTTGACAAGAGTAACCATAAGGACTGCCATAGCTCCGGTAGCGGCTGAAATCATTCCAGGACGGCCACCCATAAAAGCAATGACAACGGCGATACAGAAGGAAGCGTACAATCCTACCATGGGGTCGACTCCAGCGATGATAGAGAAAGCGATCGCCTCAGGGATGAGTGCCATAGCGACAACCAAGCCTGAGAGCGTATCGTTTTTTACGTTTCCAAACCATTGTTTTTTAATTGTTTGTGTGTTCAATTGCGCACCTCTTTCTTTAGAATTTTGAGACGCACTGTCCATAACAGTGCTATTAATCCGGCAAGAACGAAAAAATTATATCATTCAATCTCCATTAATCATAACTTCATGTAAGCGCATAAATTCGACACATACTTCCATATACATCCTCATTCGCTCTCATAGGATGCAAAATCCCATAATGGAGATTTTTTATCATTGAAGAACAATATTAATAGAATATTTACATAAAAGGCTGGGAACATGATAAAATGAGCAGAGATTAGTGAGACAGGGGGATCTTATGTATAGACATATTTTAGTAGCCGCAGATGGGTCGGAGCACTCTCTAAGAACAGCTGAGCGTGCAGCAGAGCTAGCTCTGCTGCAAGGGGATGGAGAAGTGACGATCGTCTATGTTGTAGATGGAGAGCAATCGAAGTCTGATGTTCTAGCAGAAGGAGATAAATCATTGATTGATCAGCGCAGGCATGAGCGTTTAGAGCCGGTTGAAAAGATCCTTGAAGAAAAACAAGTTCCTTTTCGTGTGGAAATTAAACATGGAGAACCTGGTCCTACCATTGTCAATTATGCGAACGATGAAAATTTTGATATCGTCATTATCGGAAGCAGGGGACTGAACACACTCCAAGAGATGGTTCTTGGAAGTGTCAGTCATAAAGTAGCCAAAAGAGCAAACTGCCCTGTAATGATCGTTAAATAGGAAGCGAGCGAAAAGGCTCGCTTCTTTTTTTGTGCAAAATTGTAATTACACCGCTAAGAAACAGGGTAGAAGAGAATGAAAGGGAGGAGATTCATTCATGAATGAACAAGGTTGTATTAAATGTGGAAGTACAGATGCCGATCAGAAAGAGGTATCGATGACGGGATCAGGGCTATCGAAAATGCTTGATGTCCAAAATAATAAGTTTACGGTCGTGTCTTGTAAAAATTGCGGATACTCGGAATTTTACAACCAAAAAGCTTCCAAGGCGAGCAATATTCTTGATTTCTTCTTTGGAGGATAATGAGTGAAAACATAAAAGATCGTTGAGAGTGGCAACTCTTTCAACGATCTTTATTCATGAAGATTAGGTTATTTAAGAAATCGTAAAATATTTATGTGCAATCAGTCTATTCAGGATCAAATGACAAGCGATCGTTATTAGGATCAAAAGAGCTAATAAAATACTTGAGATCGTCCATAATCCGTTTAGCCCCATGTTCCAGAGGGCAAGGATAGCGGATCCAAACACGACAGCTTCTATAGCAATCGCCAAAAGCCCGATAAATCGGCCTTTGAATACTTCCCGTTCGTCGGTCCAATTCAACTTCGGTTGATAGAGATCGATCAAGAGGCCGATGATACTCGTTACCCAGCTCGTTACTAAAGACAGGAATAACCAAATGATGCAAAGTTGGATGGGGACTTGGATGATCCACAAAGCTGCGGCTCCAATCAAAATCAGAGAAAGCAGGTTGAGAGCGTAAGCAGCTAAAAGTTTGCTTAATAGTACGGTTTTTGCAGAGACAGGCAAATAAAGATGATTGAACCAGCTCTTGCCATCTCTTGAGATAGAAGAAATAGAAGCAGGATTTATACCTAATGCAAGTACGGTGAAACCGAACATAGCAAGAATTAATGTTTTCCCTTCGAATTGATCCATCATCCCTCCAAAACTGCTGACTGATCCATTCGTGTCCAATAGGATAATGATAATAAGAAATACAGGAAAGAAGAGACTTTGAACAACAATTTGCGTGAAAAAAGTAGGAGTTCGAAATATAATTCTCATTTCTTTCATCCACAAACTATACAAAACGGATCGTTGTTTCGTGTTCTTCATAACCTGTTCTTCTTTAAAGGTACTTCTTTTGCCCCCGGTAAGCCCTAATACTCCTTTAAAGTAGATTTTTTGTCCACTCGTAAGAAATACAATGATGCTCACCACTGATAAGGCGATCATCAGCAATAAATAAAGGACCCCCGTAACGGTGCCGGGCTGAGTCAGGGCAATAGAACTAAAATAGGCAGTTGGGAAAAATTTTGTAGCCAATTCAAGTAGTCCGTTTTGTTCTGTGAGAAGTTGAGTCAAATTGGCATTCGCATCTCCAGAATCTAATCGAACGAGAACATTGATTCCGATTGCGAATCCGAATCCTAATAAACCAACGAGTATTTTCGTCCGGTCTTTATTTTTTGAGAGATTAGCGAATCGCATCAAAAACATAATAAAGATGGATACAAGTACAAATGGAATAATTGGAGTCAGCAGCCACAATAACCCTGCGAACAGATAATAGAGAATTCCCGCTGAACTATGAATACCATAGAAAACCAGGGTAGGTAACAGGATGAGCGTATTTATTCCATAAAGCGATAAGAAAGGGACGGCAGATTTACCTATAACGATTTGATAAGGCTGAAAGGGAAGAGCAATGAAGGACTCGACATCTTCAGCAAAATAAAAAGAGCTTAAAACAGATCCAATACTGACAAACAAGAAAATGAACACCATAAAAACGAAGAATAACCCTAATATAACGTTTTCGTTTCCTGTAGAAGCAAGAGGTTCATATAAAGCACCTATAAGGCCGTTTAACGAGTATAAAATCATTAAACCGAATGGAATTAAAACAAGAGCCAAAAAGAAATAGCCGACTTTTTCGCTTGTGCTCTTTCCAGCCATGGAGAGCTGCATTTTAACCATGACTTTAATAAGTTTCCAAGCTTTACTCATTTTGAGTCAACTCCAGGAACAAACGCTCGAGATTATCATCTTCTTTAAATTGCTGTTTCATTTCCTTCATATTACCTTGGAATTGGACTTGACCGTTGTTGATAATCGCTACTTCATCACATAGCTGTTCGACAACTTCCAATACGTGGGTAGAGAAAAAGACAGTCTTCCCTCGTGAGGCGTGCTCGCGCATCATTTCCTTTAACGTATAAGAGGATTTTGGATCTAGTCCAGAAAGAGGTTCATCTAGAATCCATACATCTGGATCGTGCAACAGAACGCCGCTGACAACGATTTTCTGCCTCATTCCATGAGAATAGGTTTGAATATGATCATTAAGCGCATCGTAAATGCCAAAACTCTTTGTTAATTGTTCTATCTTTTCTTTTCTAGTCTCTAAAGGAACTTGAAATACATCACCAATAAAGTTCAAATATTCGATTCCTTTTAAGCGTAGGAAAATATCAGAACGATCCGGGACATATCCAAATAAGTGCTTTGCTTTCATGGGTTCCTTAGTGATATCCACGCCATTCATAATAATGGAGCCTTTATCAATCGGGAGAATGCCTGTCATCATTTTAATCGTGGTAGACTTACCCGCTCCATTTGGCCCTAGAAATCCAAAAATTTTACCACTTGGCACGTTTAAACTCAGATCCTGGACAGCTTTTTTTCCTGGAAAGCTTTTCGAGATTCCGTTCAGTTCAATCATAATATCCATCCTTTGCCAAATACTCTTCTATAGAAGTTACGTATGAATCTTTAAAATGTTTCATTCATCTAAGAAGAGTTCCATATGTTCTTCATCTAAATATCGGTTTGGAAGTTTGATCGCCTTTCGCTCTATTCCATATGATTGAAAACCCATACTTGTATAAAGATTTTTGGCAGGATGGTTATCTGTAACCACACTTAAATGAAGGACTTCGAGGTTTAGAGCCCTTGCTGTATTGATGGCTTCCTGGACTAGGCGTTTAGCTCCACCTTTTCTCCGGCTGGCCGGTGATACGTACATGGCTACGAGGTTCGCTTTGTGGGAAAACTTAGGATGGGATTCTTTTACAATGGTAAGGACACCTTGCAGGCTTTCCTCCTCAAATAATCCAATTGTTCTTGAGGATTTCGATTCCAGCCTTTCCGCTGTCGTTTCAATCGGGTTCGGTCTCTGTTTTTCCTGCTCGTAGGTTGTTATAAAAGCATCTGGATTCGTCAGTAATGCTTCTAAACGTAATTCATAGTAATTTTTTGCATCTTTTCCATTCAATAAACGTGTTTGCATACCCATCCCCTCCTTGAGTTGTCCTTAGACTAGCGAAATTCTATGATAAAGTAAAGAAAGATGAATCTCATGAATAAGTAGGTGGAAATCATGACAGAAAAAGAAAAAATGTTAGCAGGTGAACTATATAAATCGTGGGATGAAGAACTGACCCATGAGCGTTCCCGTGCTCGTCAGATCACTTTTTCCCTTAACCAGACAAAGGATACGGAGGATCATTACCGAAAGCAGCTTATCTATGATCTGTTTGGAACGATTGAAGGAGAAATAGGATTGGAACCCCCATTTTACTGTGATTATGGGTACAACATCCATGTAGGTGAAGGGTTTTTCGCTAACTTTAACTGCGTATTTCTTGATGTTTGCCCGATACGAATAGGGAAAAGAGTCTTAGTGGGTCCCAACGTTCAGCTCTACACGGCGACTCATCCTATGGATAGAGAGACAAGAGCGAGTGGACTTGAATCTGGAAAACCGATTACCATTGGTGATGATGTCTGGATCGGCGGTCATTCGGTCATCAATCCAGGTGTTACGATTGGAGATAATGTGATCATCGGTTCCGGTGCTGTTGTGACGAAGGATATACCTCCGAACGTTTTCGTCGGAGGAAATCCTGCTAAGATCATTCGGGAAGTGGATTAAGGCTATGGGTGGTCGTACGACGAATTTTTCGTTATCATACTAGAGGATGCTTGCATATACGTAAAAGAAAATAAGGAAGGATTGAAATAATGATCAAGAGAAAAAGTCAACGAGAAATCGAACTGATGCATGAAGCGGGTAAATTGCTGGCTAATGTGCATAAAGAACTAAGAACTTTTATCAAGCCCGGAGTTACCACTATGGAAATAGAAAACTTCGTTGAGAAGTATCTAGCAGAAAGAGGAGCAACTGGAGAACAAAAAGGCTACCAAGGGTATGAGTTCACCACATGTGCTTCAATCAACGATGAGATCTGTCACGGCTTTCCTCGTGATGAGAAATTAAAAGAGGGAGACATTGTTACAATCGATATGGTTGTTAACTTGAACGGTGCATTAGCTGACTCGGCATGGACTCACGCGGTTGGTGAAGTGAGTGAAGAAGCTCAACGGTTAATGGATGTAACGAAAACTTCCTTATATAAAGGGATTGAACAGGCGGTGCCAGGGAATCGAATTGGAGATATCGGTCATGCCATTCAGTCTTATGCAGAAGGGGAAGGGTATGCCGTGGTGCGTGACTTCACAGGGCACGGCATCGGTGAATCAATTCACGAAGACCCTTATATTCCTCACTTTGGAGCACCTGGAAAAGGAGCTCGCTTGAAAGAAGGTATGGTCATAACCATTGAACCGATGCTGAACATCGGTGACTGGGGAAGTCGAATGGATGAGAATAATTGGACAGCACGGACGACAGACGGTTCGCTATCTGCTCAATACGAGCATACTGTTGCGATTACAAAAGACGGTCCGATTATCCTTACAGAACAAGATGACTAAGATAAGCAGCCAGGCATGAATTCTTGCCTGGCTTTTTTTATGTATAGAATAAAACTTCTACAATAGTCTCCTATTCCTGAATACTCGGTTTCGAAACTTTCTCGGGTCCTTTTCGTGATAAGTGGTAGGGCTGTCCGGAAAACAACTCGCTTTCCTGCGGGGGAACTGGCAAGCCTCCTCGTTCGCTGCGCTCCCTGTGGGGTCTCGCCTAGCTCCTTCACCCGCGGGAGTCTCGTCGTTTTACGGACAACCCATCTATTCTGTGATGAACAGACCCATTCAATTGGAATGGAAAAGCTCTTATCCAAATTAGAGCCCATTAAGTATATCGAATAGATATGAGTTAAGTGCGTTACTGGACTAATATATTGGCATTTGACGATATTTACACCGATTTCGCTAATATCCAGGCTAAAATACTGGTGTATAGAATGATTCTGACCAATTGAGCTCTTTAAAATTTTGTGTCTGGACTTCTTGATGGCGGATAAGCTTTTCCGACGTAACTTCTCCATTTTATGTTTCCGTTACTTCAAACAATCGGAAGGAGGTCCGGTGAGACCCCGGAGAGCGATTAGCTCGAGGAGGCTCTGCGCATGCCCCGCGGAAAGCGAGCCATTTCCCGGACCTACTGCATCTATTTATCGTAACGGAAACTTCCAAACTCATATTATCTTGAATTCAAGCCTTCCGGATAACTGCTAAATAGTTAAATAGGGATCTAAGAGATTTGTGACTCTGAAAACAAAGAAAGCCCCGATTTCAATTTCTTGAATTGAAATCGGGGCTTGTCTTCGGTTTAAGCTAAGTTCTTATTTTTGAACGTTAGCAGCTTGTGGTCCACGTTGTCCTTCTTCGATTTCGAAAGTTACAACTTGACCTTCTTCAAGAGATTTGAATCCTTCTTCTTGGATCGCGGAGAAGTGAACGAATACGTCGTCTTGACCTTCTACTTCGATGAATCCAAATCCTTTTTCTGCGTTAAACCATTTTACTGTACCTTCAACCATGTACAATTACCTCCTGCGTGGAAACGATATTCCACATTGTATTACTATTCTTGCTCTTCAATTCAATCAAGACGACATGCTGTAAAACACTTTATCTTTCTGAATCTCAACGAACAACAATAATTAACCATAGTATAACAGATGAAAAAAACAAAAGATACCCTAAGCCCAAAAAAGTTTTCTAATCTTGAGGTTGAGTGAGATATGCTCTATTTAACAACAAATATAGAGATTTCTCGACAAATTTATCAACGTTTTCTTTCGGGATCGCAGCTAAGTCATTCAAACTATTCCCTTGATCCAATAAATGCTGCATCAAGATCCATCCTGCATAATTGGCTTCTTTTTCATAACCGGAAGCCCCTGTACCTTTTGTGAAGGAGTACAAGGCTTCATAATCGGTTCTTTTCAAATGTGGGATGAGATTCATCATGATCCGATTCGGTTCTTTGCTGCACTTTTCATGTTTCCAAAGAAGCTCAATTTCAGCGTTCTCTTCCGAAGCCTTCAATTGCTGGGTTGTGTGAAGAGCAAGGCCTTCTTGGAAAATAAGCTGAGCCAGGGTTCTAGTGTGACTTGGAGCAAGGCCTGATTTGACACAGTGAACAACCCTTGTCAATTCCTGGACAATCTTGTAATCACTCCAGTCTACTTCTACAGGAAAGCAAAGCGTGTAACGCTCATTCTCTTGTTGGATGAATGGTTCCGTTTCAAAAGTTCCAACAAAATATAGAACCGTCAAATCTATCGGCTTTGTCACATGCAACATCTGTTTAACCTTCGTCAGCAATTCACTTAGGTTGATTGGATCGGGTTCGAAGTATTTGATCTTTTCATAAACGAGGGAATATTTATCCCAAGCATAATCCAGCATCTCACGAGCAAGTTGATCTTTCTTGTAGCCAGGAGGGACGAAAGTAAAACCATAATAATGTTTCCATAACTCAAACCGGCGTTCAGGACTTGCATTTTCAAGGGAGGCGTTATCATAAAACGTCAGAAATCTATCCAGCATCTGTTTGCATTTTAAATCGTCCATGCTGATCCTCCTCGGATTGTTATTGATGTAAAAATTCCAAGCGTTTATCCCATACTTCACGAGCACCTTTTCCAATCCATATCAAATGACTATCTGCATTAACCTCATAAATTTCGCAATGAGGGGCTAGCGACTTAAGCAATAGGGCATTCGTGTATTGAACACTTTTGTCTTTTTGTGAATACATGCCTAGAATAGGGGCTTGCACATGACTGATATCTGAAACAGAGTGATCCAGGTCGAGAGAAAATCCTTTACCAGATTGGGATGTTGCCAGCATGTCATAGACGAACCGCCGGTCATTTGGGGATAGACTCTCGAGATATTCTTCTGCATTCTCTGTCGTCATTTCGGACAGAAGTTGTTTCATGACAAGGTCAGGAAATAGTTTAAGCATTTTACGCAAACTGCCCCACACCATACGCTCAGCAGGGCCAAAGAGGAGCTTGGCTCTTTGTTTCATATTCTCCTCCCACGGAGCTGTCATGGCAGCTTCCATTACGATCTTCGAAACTCTATCCGGATGGCGGGTAGCCAGAGCGAGAGCGGTTGGTCCTGCTGCTGATATAGCAATGACGCTGACCAATTCAATCTCTAAATGATCAAGGATTTCAACGATTGTATCAGCGAAATCTTCCGGGGTTTTTCCGGTAGAAACCTCCGTATAGTCATAGCCTGGGCGTGAAACGGTTAGTAATGAAAAACCTTCATAAATGAGACTGCTGTGAGACAAATCGGTATCCCGTGTTGAATGCCCACCTTTGAGTAGAAGGACTGTAGGACCGATTCCTTTATATGTAAATTCAACGATTCCTTTAGTTGTATCAAGCAGCATGGTGGTCATTTTCTCTCATCCCTTTCGTCATTTTCCCTACTTCAAATATAAGCTATAATGGAAGAAATTGAAACATCTGATCATTCTGAAAAAAGGGGTGGATTTGTGAGGATCGTGTCGATTTGTCCCAGTAACACTGAAATTGTAGCTTATCTTGGTCAAACAGACATGTTGGTTGGTGTCGACAATTATTCTGATTATCCTGATCAAGTGAAGCAATTGCCAAAACTCGGGCCTGATTTATCGATAGACATGGAAAAAGTGGCAAACCTCAAACCGGATCTTGTATTGGCGAGTCTTTCTGTACCTGGGATGGAAAAAAATATTGAAGGATTGAAAGAGACAGGCTTGCCTTACATTATATTAAACGCAAACCATTTATATGAGATAGCTGATGATATTAGGAGAGTTGGAAAAGAACTCCATATAGAAAAAGAAGGAAATAAAAAAGCGGATGAATTCTTAAGAGAAATAGAGGAGTTCCGTACAATGGCCCAAAAAATAGAACACAAGCCCTCACTCTATTGGGAATGGTGGCCAAAGCCGATTTTTACTCCTGGAAAGTCTAATTGGCTGACTGAAATAAGTGAGCTTGCTGGGGCTAGCAATGTATTTGAGTCGGAATCGGAAGCTAGTGTTCAAACGGATTGGGAAGAGGTGAGAAAGCGAAACCCGGATCATATATGCATGGTGTGGGTAGGGGTGAAAGAAGACAAGATGAATCCTGACCTTCTGAAAAAAAGGCCGGGGTGGATGGAAATGGAGGCTGTTAAAAATAACCGCATTCATGTGCTGGAGGAGTCGTTATTTTGCAGGCCAAGCCCCCGGTTACTGGAAGGTTTAAGGAAGCTTAAATCAGTTCTCGAAAAAGGAAGGCAAGCGTAAAGCCTGCCTTCTAAATTTAGTGGAGCTTATTTTGATGTTTTGGGACAGCAAGTTCCTTGAAGTTACTTGCTAGATCGCTTAGCTGCTTAGCTAATAGTTCATCATCCATTGGCAGCCCATGTCCTGTTAACGCAACTTTTGGATTAAGAGAGGCTAATTTCTTCACAGATTTTTCAGCTTCCTGCCAATTGTGAGTGAAGTAGGCTGGTGGTCCATGAACATGTTGATGCTGGATGAAAACCGCCATACTTGACTCTTGTTTGACTGTAATGATGGCATCTCCTGCAAGCAATGTCCGATCCTTGTCTCTGAACAAGGATATGTGACCTGGAGTATGACCAGGAGTGTGGATGACTCTCCATCCCTCTAAAAAAGGAAGCTTCCCGTCCTGAGGAATCGGATGAATATATTTACTCAAGTTTACAGGGTCTGTTGGAAAAAAGGGTGACATTAGGGCAAACAATCCGCCCCCAACGGTCGCGTCACCGACCGGATAATCTCTTTTCCCTGTAACATAATCCATTTCCATCGGGTGAATATAGATGGGTACATCCCAATGGTCAGCCAATTTTCTCGCCGACCCGACATGATCGAAATGACCGTGAGTCAATATAATGGCTTTCGGAGGATGGTCCCCAAACCGTTTGGATGCTGCTTCAATAATTCGGTTTGCATAATGACCAATTCCACAGTCAACAAGCACCCAGTCTTTTGATCCTTCTTTTCCGACAAAAACTACGTTGACAATTAACGTTCTATAAAAAGCTATATCATCAAGGACTTGTTCAGGTTCTGCATGGCCCATATGCCAATCCTCATTCGTATCAACTTCATGCTCATACTTATCCACGGTGATCACCTTCTTTTTTCATAGTTTGGATGGAGATCATCGTTCTATACAGAAAAGGGGAGAGGATTTAAAATGCACGTTCGTAAGGCGCGACTAGACGATGCCCTGGGTATTGCAAAGGTAAGCGTTAATGCTTGGAGAAGCACATACAAAGGAATAGTTTCTGATGATTTTCTTGAAAAGATGACTATCCAAAAAAGAGCCGAAAAGTGGAGGGACAAAATCAGCGGTAAGAATGAAATCATCTATGTAGCAGAGGTGAATGAGGTGATTGTCGGCTATGCAAGCGGCGGTGTGGAAAGAGGGAGAATGAAGGAGTACGATGGAGAACTTTATGCCATATACTTATTAGAAGCTTTTCAAAATAGGGGCCATGGAAAGCTTCTTTTATCTTATCTTTCAACTGAGATGGAGGTCAGAGGGTACACCTCTTTGCTCGTTTGGGTATTAGAGGCTAACCATTCGAAAGACTTTTATAAACGGTTGGAGGGTAAAAAAATAGCGGAAGATACGATGGAGTTAAGCGGTATTGATTATCGATTATTGGGATTTGGGTGGCCAAGTATAACGGAGCTGCGAGAGCAATTATCAATTTAAAAGGGAGTCTTCTGAAAAAGACTCCCTTTCGATCGTTAATTCACTACTTTTTTCAATGGTTTGTTTTGTTCTGAAGAATTCGGAGTCAAGGTTTTTCCTGTGATACCGAAAAGAATCGTAAGGATCGGACTTAATAGACAAAAGAAAGCGAAAGGCAAATAATCAAGTACCGGTACCCCAAGTACTCCGGAAAGAAAGACGCCACATACACTCCATGGTACGAGCGGATTAATGACAGTTCCAGCGTCCTCTAAGGTTCTGGATAGGTTTTTCCTCGCTAAATTGGCTTTTTTATAAATATCCTGATAGGCCTCTCCTGTAAGCAGGATGGACAAGTACTGTTCACCAATGGCAATGTTAATTCCTATAGCTGTGAATGCCGTAGATAAGGTCGCTGACCTTACGGATTTCAATCCGTGCTGGACTTTTTGAAGTATAGCAGGGATGACACCTGTAATGAAGAAAAGACCTCCAAGAGCTAGTGCCAAAATAACAAGAGATACGGTAAAGAGCATACTGTTCATGCCGCCTCGTGTGAGTAGGTCGTTGACTACATCACTGCTTGTCTCAGCAGTAAATCCGTCAAACCAAGTACCCCACAGAGCTCCCCAGCCAAGAACTCCTCTCAATCCTGCGATTAACGTAGCGATGATGCTGCTGGCAGCAAGAGATATAAAAGCAGGCTTTTTTGCTACCGTTAATCCTACAAGAACAAGTAGAGGGAGCCAAGAACTCCAGTGAATTAAACCTGCTTCTGCCAGCCCGTTTTGAAAATTCGATAGCTGTTCACTTTCTGCACTCTGCTGTGGAGAAAGGATGATGAATAAAATAAATGTAATGATAAAGGCGGGAACAGTGGTCCAGGACATGTTTTTTATATGATCGAATAAATCTACATCAACGACAGTAGAAGCTAAGTTGGTTGTATCAGATAATGGTGACATCTTATCACCGAAGAAAGCTCCAGATACGATGGCTCCAGCTGTCATCGCAAGAGAAACATCCATTGATTGAGCAACGCCTATCAAAGCTACTCCAACAGTGGCTGCGGTTGTAAATGAACTTCCTAACGCAACACCCACAATGGCAGTAACTGCAAATGTAATAGCCAGGAACCAAGGACCACCAGCTAATGAAAAGGCAGCATCCATCAAGACAGGAATCGTCCCACTGGCCATCCAACTTGAGATGAGGATCCCGATTAAGAAGAATAAGAGAACAGCTCCCATCCCTGTCTGAGCTCCTTGTACCATTCCATATTGTAAGTCTTTGAATGACATTCTTTTGAAGAATCCGTAGCCAATCATGAGTAGTATTCCTAATAAAATAGGAACATGTGGAACGCTTTGGATTTCTATAATAAAATAGCTTATGATTCCAATCGTAATAACTAATAAAAGACTTGCTTCGATAACGCCAGGTAGTTTTTTTGGCTGTAGATGCAGCATTGCAGTTCCTCCTTATACCATAAATAAAGCTTCGCCCCTAAAAGCTAGGGACGAAGCTTAAGCTCCGCGGTACCACCCTTGTTGGTAATCGAATTTACCCACTTCATTGGTGTATCACTATAAAACGAATACTGTAATTCAAAGACTTACGGCCAGAGTTTTCACCATCCACTCTGTCTCTTCTACTGCCAGATAGCCTTTTACTGCGGTATTCAGGATACGGTTATCTATTCTTTTCTACTTAAACGCTTTTATGTGTTGAAGTAACTCTATGATAAGAGAAAGAGCGGTAAATTGTCAATCCTTTTATACTAATTCTCTATACTTCTCATTTTACTCCTGAATTGTGTATAATAGTGTAAATTTTATAAACAGGAGGGGAGACGTGTGCAGACACATGTGATAAATCAAACGAATTCCGAAGGTCGTTTACATATGGTCAAACGAGGAGTAATGGCAGGTTTTCCTATCATGCTGGGGTATTTTCCTATTGCGCTGACTTACGGAGTTTTAGCCAATCAATCCGGAATGACTACAGTTGAATTGACGCTAATGAGCGTGCTTGTTTTTGCAGGGGCTGCACAGTTTCTCGCAGTTGGAATGGTCGCTGCAGGAACGGGGATGGGTGAAATTATCATCGCCACCTTTGTGTTGAATTTCCGCCATTTTGTTATGAGTCTATCTTTTGTCAATCGATTAAAAAATATTGCTTTACGTGCTAAACTTCCCCTCACACTTGGACTTACGGACGAAACGTTCACCGTATCAGCACTCTACAGGAAAGAGGCAAAAGAAGATTATGGTGCTTACTTTTATACAGCTCTTATTTTAACGGCTTATGTGTCCTGGGTAGGAGGTTCATTCGCAGGAGGGATACTCGGTGATATCATGCCTCCTCGATTGAGCGAGAGTATGGGTGTAGCCTTATATGCGATGTTTATCGGCCTGCTTGTACCGTCTGTGAAAAAGCATTACAGGATCGCATTCATTGCGATTGCAGCGATGGCTGTCAATTACGTATGTCAGTCATTTGGTATGAACCAAGGCTGGGCGATTGTTATCGGTACAGTTGCAGGCGGGTTTAGCGGCATATGGATCTTAAGAGGTGAGGAGGAAGAACAATGATGATTTGGATGATTATCGGAATGGCAATTGTGACCGCTGTGCCTCGTTTTTTACCCGCCTTCATCGTAGATTTTATTCATTTTCCTCCGTGGGTCGATCGATGGTTGAATGCAATTCCATATGCGGCGCTTGGAGCACTGATTTTTCCAGGAGTTATGTCAGTGAAGCCGGATGCACCACAAATTGGGGTGATTGCTGGGCTTGTTGCCGTATTATTAGCATGGCTTAACATTCATATTATTTTTGTTGTTATAGGAGCAATCCTTTCCGTCTTTCTTCTTACTTTATAAGCACACCTGCCTATTAGGTGCATATCGTATAGGGATACTTCCGAGAAAGGAATTGATCGTTATGCATCGACAACAAGGCTTTCCTTTTGGCCAGTTCTTTGGTGGACCTGGTCAAGGACCAGGAGGCGGGTTTGGTGGAGGCCCGGGTCAGGGATTGGGCGGATTCATAGGTGGAGGTCCAGGGCAGGGACCAGGCCCAGGTCAGGGAGGACCCCCAGGAGGACCGCCTCCATTTGGAGGACCTCAAGGAGGTCAACTTCCTCCACCGCCATTAGTGCCGCCTCAATCGCAGGGACCAAGCGCATATGCTGTTGACCCTGGCTCTCTATTTGGATGTTTGTACAGATACACCTGGGTGAGACTAGAGAATGGACGGTCATTCTGGTTCTACCCTATGTTCATAGGAAGAACGTCAGTGGCTGGTTATCGATGGCAGCGTAGACGGAGACAATGGGTTTATACAGGATTAGACACAAGTCTGATTTCAAGTTTTCAATGTTAGAAGAAATAGATGGTGCCACAAGCGGGGTGCCATCTTTTCTGTTAAAATAACTATAGAAGATGCTACAGAAGGGAAGAGGAGTTATGCCTGAAGTCAGAGAAGCACGCTTTGAAGATGCCGAAACCATTGCGAATATCCATTTATGCAGTTGGAAGTCTACATACAAAGATTTGATTGATGAGAGAGATTTGGGGAATATCACTCTGGAAAATCGGATGGCTCTATGGGAAACCGTATTGAGAAAGCCTGTAAACGGACAAATTGCATTAGTCATAGAGAATGAAGAAAAGGAAGTCGTCGGTTTTGTTTCAGGTGGAAAAGAACGTACGAAAAGTTATAACTATGATGGAGAAGTGTATGCTATTTACCTGCTCGACGAATTTCAAGGGAAAGGATACGGAAGAAAGCTTCTTGAATCCTTCTCAAAAAAGATGAAAGAAGCTGGGTATCAGTCTCTTCTTGTTTGGGTTCTGACAAACAACCCTTCAAGTCAATTTTATTCAAAAATGGGCGCCCATCCGGTTGAAGCGGAAAAAGTGACGATTGGTCAAGGGACCTATGAGGAAACGGCTTACGGATGGAAGAATATCGATCAATTAACTCAGACAACTTCATGATTTGTTTTCAATAAAAAGGGAAACGGTGAGACTTCAGCTCATCGTTTCCCTTTTCTCATGTTCATTCTACCGTTTGCTTATTTTAAATAGAGGTATTCTTACAAAAGAATGGTCTGGAAAAGGAAGTAGGTCTATCAAAAGGTTCTGCAGCGTATCTTCATTATGAAAAGAAAGTAAAGGTGTCGACCCCTTCCAGCGCGTTTCCTTTCTTCCAAATTATCGTAAGGAGGTTCGGGAAATGGCGAGACTCCTGTGGGAATAGAGTGCATGGTGAGATCCCGCAAGGTGGAGCCTGAGGAAGCTCACCGGACTCCCACGGAAAGCGAACCATTTCCCGGACCTCCTTCTTCTGTCCACTTCAACGGAAACCTCCCAACCTAGAACGTCGCAGATTCTAAATACTCATGCTGACCGTAGAGGGGTCCGTTCATCTCTGAATGGGTAGGGTGGAGGGGGAACGGCGAGACTCCCGTGGGAGAAGGTTCTAGGCAAGACCCCACAGGGAGCGCAGCGACTAAGGAGGCTTGCCAGTTCCCCCGCAGAAAAGTGTTCAAATGCGGAATCGCCCCGGTAGACACGACTCGCATAAGCAGACCATCAAAAGGAATATGCTTTTTTATTCCGTTGATGATCTGCTTATGACGCGAGTGTCTGGGCGATGAAGCTGGCCGAGTCGCTTACCCGCCAGCCCTATCCCTTTTCCTAAACGGACCCAATAGAATCTCAAGACTGAGTCTTCAGAATAACTAGGCTTTGGTAGGAGGAGGTTCATGATTCTCCGCTTTCGTATGGTTCGATATGAATGTGTGCATACGAGATTCCGTGTTCCTTTTCCAGAAGATCCTCTACTTCATCCGTGATTTCATGCCCTTGTTGAATCGTAATATCAGGATTCACATGAATCGTTGCTTCTACCAATGTTTGATTCCCTTGCAGGCGTCCTTTTACATCAATGACTGCCCAAACATCAGAATGAGCAGCAATAGTCCCTCGGATGCTTTCAATTTCTTCTTCATCAAAACCATCTGTCAAACTATGTGTGGCATCTTTAAATATATCCCAGGCCGTTTTACAAATGATTAACCCCACAATCAGACCAGCTAAGGGATCTAACCAAAACACACCGAATTGAGCTCCGAAAATACCAATCGCAGCACCTATACTTACTAAAGCATCCGAACGGTTATCTTGGGCTGCAGCATATAGAGCTTTACTATTTACCTTCTTTGATAGTCTTAGATTATACCGGTAAACCGCAAACATAATTAGAGCGGCAGCTAGTGCTGTCCAGGCTGTCAGAATGGAGGGTTCATTGGTGCGCTGGTTGATGATGTCTTGTACAGTGCCGATAATGACTTCAATTCCTACTGTCATCATAATGAAGGCCGCAACAAGAGAGGCGATCGTTTCAGCACGAAAATGGCCATAATGATGATCTTCGTCAGGTGGTTTTCTGGAGATTTTTAGTCCGACCAGCACGGCAATAGAGGCGATAACATCGGTTGTATTGTTCAACCCATCAGCTCTTAGTGCTTCAGAGTGACCGTAGTGAGCAATGATCAGTTTCGTAGCGGCTAATGCTAAATAGGCGACGATACTAACCCAAGCCCCTTTTTCACCCATCTTTAAATTTTCATATTCACTCATGTGACGAACCTCCGAGTTTTCTTGTAAAAGCTTGATATAGCTTACCAAAGGATATCCTGTTGAGTCTAGAGAAAAAAAGCTTTCCCTGTACAGATAGCTTGAGTATGGTTA
The DNA here is from genome assembly GCF_002097535.1 of Halobacillus mangrovi. GTDB lineage: Bacteria > Bacillota > Bacilli > Bacillales > Halobacillaceae > Halobacillus > Halobacillus mangrovi_A. The sequence continues at coordinate 3,075,017 of NZ_CP020772.1, read as the reverse complement.
TGATCTTTGCCCTTATTCAAATAATCTTGACCAAATGAAAAGGTTTCATTAAATATCTTGAATTAAAGAATCTTTAGTTTGAGTTTTTTAGTTAATGGGTATATACTTTTTGTGAATCCTACTCTTTATCTTCGGTAACAATACTGAGGAGAATAAATGAAAGAAGGAGAGATCTTCATGGCAAACGTCAAATTAGCAATTGTTTATTACAGTTCTACAGGAACGAATTACAAGATGGCTCAATGGGCACAAGAAGCTGCAGAGTCAGCTGGTGCTGAAGTGAAGCTCGTGCGTGTTCCGGAAACAGCGCCAATGGAAGCTATTGAACAGAACCCTGCCTGGAAAGAACATTACTTAGCAACTAAGGATGCCGTACCTGAAGCAAAAGTAGATGATTTAGATTGGGCGGATGCTATCATTTTTAGTGCCCCAACACGATTTGGAAATGTACCTGCTCAAATGAAACAATTCTTAGATATGACAGGCGGCTTGTGGTTCCAAGGGAAGCTCATTAATAAAGTCGTAAGTGCTATGACTTCTGCCCAAAACCCGCATGGGGGCCAAGAGGCTACTCTTCTTAACCTTTACACAACAATGTTCCACTGGGGTGCAATTATCGCAGCCCCTGGATATACAGATGAATCCTTGTTTGCCGCTGGCGGGAATCCTTACGGTACAAGTGTAAGTGTGGACGGCGAAGCGAACATCAAAGACGATGAGGAAGCAGCGAAAGGCGCTGTAAAACACCAAGTAAACCGTACATTAGATATAGCTTCTAAATTTGCCCAATAATATGTAAGTTTCTAATAAAAAATTCCTCCTTATAGAAGGAGGAATTTTTTATTTTGTAAATTTTTCTATTTTTTAAGTCTCTCAAATACTATCAGAATAGACTTTAGAGGTTTAAAAAATAGAAAAGTGGGAATTATAATACTAAATATTCAGAAAACTTATTGCGAAATAGATTAAAATCCTGCATAATGGAAAAAAGCATGAAGGGGGTATTCTCATGAGAAAGCAAAAGATGGTCTATGTTATCCGCCGCGACCCCGAATATAAAGGTAGAGAGATTACCGCAAAAAGAGAATTGTCCTTTGGTATTCAGTTAGCTTCACGTCTTCTATTGGATCAGTTGAGTTTTGAGTTCAATAAAGATCGTCTCGATGAAGAAATCAACGAGGCAATCGATAACAATGACCGTGAAGCATTTGAACGTTTAAGTTTACAGTATCAACCCTATACTTGGGAATAACTTATAAGGTAAAGCCACTGTTTGTTCAGTGGCTTTTTTTTGTTGCTAAAGTACAAATAGATGGGATGCATCTTTTTGAGCTAAAAAGATTAAATGTAAGTGGCAACGGTGATTTAAGTCCTGAATCACATATACAGGTTCTTCCTATAAATGTTATAGTAAATGTATCATCATAGACTAGGAAGGTATTAAGAATGAAAAAATATATGGTAATGGTGGCAGTGTTGAGCTTGAGTCTATCCGCCTGTTCATTCGGGGCTACTCAAGAAGAACCGAATGCTTCTGCATCTTCCTCTACAAGTAAAAAAGAGGTAGAAGAAAAGGCAGAACCGACATTTAATCCAGATGAGGCTGATTCAGAGAACTCAGACAGTAATAACCAACAAAAACAATCCAATGAATCACAAGAGCAATCGAAAGCAAATGAGAAAGAAAAAACAGAGGATGGGCTAACAGTAGTCGCTGACCCACAAAATGTACAAGTGGTGGTAAATAAACAGCGAAAGCTGCCAGATGGATATATTCCACCAGATCTTACAGTTCCTGACGTTCCTTTTTATTTTGATGAAGACTTGCCAAAAAAACAAATGCGTGAAGAGGCCGCCAAGCAATTAGAGCAATTGTTTGCTGGGGCTAAGAAAGCGGGAGTGGAGCTAGTCGCAGCATCTGGCTATCGTTCGTATGAACGGCAAAAAAGAATTTTTCAAGGCTACGTAGAAGAACATGGAGAGAAGAAGGCAAATACCTTCTCAGCGAAACCAGGTACAAGTGAGCACCAAACAGGCCTGGCTATGGATGTAACCTCTGCTAAAATGTCCTTTCAGCTTGATCAGTCCTTCAGGCAGACAGAAGAGGGTGAATGGCTGGCTAATCATGCTCATGAGTATGGTTTCATCATTCGTTATCCTAAAGGTAAAGATGCCATTACAGGGTACACTTACGAACCGTGGCATTTAAGGTACGTAGGGAAAGACATTTCGACTGACATTCATAATCAATCATTAACTTTAGAAGAGTTCTTCGGTTTTCAACCAGCGGGACAATAAACACATCCCCTTCAACATGCGAGTTGAAGGGGGTTTTTTAATAGCAAATGCCGACTCGTTTTTGGTTGAATCGAGAGTTTCTCAAGCACTCAAAAGCAAACCTTGCTGTGTCATCCACCGTGATTTTTTTTCCATCAATGGGTAAGTAGTCAATTTCATAACGAATATTTCCTTGTTCTTCTCCATCAGGAAGATAGGTTGGACAAACAATGGTCCAATCGAGATTAGATCGTGAGAAGTGTTCATATACTTTACCATGTTCTTCAGCTGCAAATGTCTTTTTGCGCTTAGATTCAGAGGTTTGGAAACGATATTTCCCTTTTTCATATCGGCTGTTTAATATTCCCGCTGTACCGATGGTGACGATCCTTGTGAGACCTTCTTTTTTCATCTCTTTGATCATAGAAGGAATTGCTTTTGAAAGAGTGTCGGTTTTATCTGTTGAAAGCCCACTGAACACCATTTCACAGCCGCTAAGGGTCTTTTTTACATCTTCAGGATTCGTGACATCACCAACTACCAAGGAAGCTCCCTTGATCATTTGCTTGGCTTTTTCTTCATCTCTGACGAGGGCCACAATTTCCCATCCTTCTTCTAATGCGAGCTTTACGACTTGACTGCCGACTCGCCCAGTTGCTCCAAAAACAGCTAGTTTCATGTTCTCACCTCAAATTTATTGTAAATATTTTGTTTCATGGCATCGATTGGCGCATGTTATTTGCTAAGCTGAATGTAAACCTATTTTAAATGGGGGAAGCTGATGAAAAAGAAACCTGTATGGAGTTGGATGCTTTATGACTTTGGTAACTCTGCCTTTGCAACAACAATCATGGCAGCTGTACTGCCTGTATTTTATTATGATGTGGCTGCCAAAGGAGTTCAAGATTCCCTTGCTACCAGTTACTGGGGTTATTCCCAGTCGATCGCAGTATTAATCGTAGCGGTGCTCGCTCCGATCTTAGGTGCTATTGGTGATTATTCGGCAGCTAAGAAGAAGTTCTTGATGTTCTTTGCTTTTATGGGGATGATTGCGAGTGTTCTACTTGCATTAGTCGGAGAGGGAGACTATATATTTGCCTCTTTTCTTCTCATTGTGGGGACGATAGGGTTTTCTGGAAGTAATGTATTCTACGACGCGTTTCTTCCAGAAGTCGCAGAGGCAGATAAGATGGATAAGGTCTCAGCCTGGGGGTTTGCCTTTGGGTATATAGGAGGAGGCGTGCTTCTAGCTATAAACCTGTTGATGATCATGAAATACGAATGGTTTGGGCTCCCAAATGCTTTAGCGGGTACACATCTTTCATTCATCTCAGTCGGAGTATGGTGGCTAGTATTTAGTATCCCTCTGTTTAAAAACGTCGTGGAAGAAAAGAAGACCAAAACGAAACGGACACAATCCTATGCTTCTATCGGATTCAAAAGAATTGGCAGAACTCTAAAGGAGCTAAATCAATTTAAGCAGCTGTTACTATTTCTATTTGCTTTCTGGCTTTTTAACGATGGAATCTCAACGATTATTAAGATGGCCACCATTTATGGAAGAGACATTGGAATAGATAGTACTGCTCTCATTACGGCTCTCTTAATTACGCAATTTGTTGGCATTCCATTTGCATTCTTATTCGGATGGCTGGCCGAAAAGATTACCGCAAAACGGGCATTGATGCTGGCATTATTTATCTATCTGCTAATTGTTGGGTTAGGGTATTTCATGTCCTCTGCTCTCCATTTTTATATTCTTGCTATTTGCGTAGGGTTCGTGCAAGGAGGAGCCCAATCATTAAGCCGTTCGATATTCGGAAAAATGGTCCCAGGAGACAGACATGGGGAGTTTTTCGGCTTTTATGGTATATCCTCCAAGTTCGCAGCCATCTTTGGTCCGTTTGCTTTTGCTTTAGTGGGACAAATTACAGGATCAAGCCGGCTTGGGATTCTTTCTCTGATCGTGTTCTTTCTTGGTGGAATGATTCTTCTCAAGATGGTAGATGTAGAAAAAGGAATCCAAGAAGCAAAAGAGCATACGGATGCAAAACATGAAGTTACGATCCATTCGTAAAAAAATTTTAGTAGTAATGGACTGCTGTGAATGACCGCTTCAGAGCTGCTGGTGAGTCTCTTCTTGATTTGCACTTTGAAGTCTCACCGGTGCCCACGGAAAGTGAAGCAATTGTCGGACCGGCCATACATCCACCTTGCAAGACAAATGTACGAAGTATGGCAGATATTGGACTAATTGTGCTAATCTATGACAAAGCCGAAGGATGGTGAGGTCTTGTCAAAAGAACTTCACCATCCTGCGGCTTTTATAATGCTTGAAACACTTTTGTCCCGACCTCTACACAATTGGCTTACTATATTGATTCGTGTGGTTTTCTTCTAACGGTTTGCCTGTGTCATAGGATACATTACCGATGATGGACTTGATTTTCTCCCACTTTACCTGCTGAGGATCATTCCAATAGGATAATATGTCAACAAAGGCTTGCTTTCCTTCCGTTAAGGCCACTTCATAGAGATCTAAGAAGGAATCGACCATCTCTTCATTTGTAGCTGGATGGTGCCATGAAGTTCTTTGCTCATTTAAGTAGTCTAATTCTTTCTCAATCGGTTGATGGGAAAACGGACCAACGAGAGAGCTGAACCGTTTATTTTTCCACCCCCATGGATCATAAAGGACTCTTTGAGCTATACGGATATGGCTGTAGGATTTCTCGACAAAGTCGTTTGGATAGCGATCGCTTATTCCTGGATAGTGAGTTTCAATGAGACTTTCTAATAAATCTGTCATCGGCTTTTTCCAATGCCCCATAGCTATCTCTTTATGAACAGGGGTTTTCCACGTACGAATGCCTTTGTATTTATTGAGCACCAATGTATCGATAATGACCTCAAGTTCCTGGTGCTTGTTTTCCTCATATCCCGCATGATAATGAATATAAGGATGAGTAGTCCGATCAAGAATATGGTGGCTGACAAACCCAAGAATGAAGGCTTGGATGGGGTTTTTGTGATAAGTTCCACGCTCAATCATATCCAGCAAGAAAGGACCGCACTGTTCGGTATGAAGCTTCATACCTACTTCTTCTACCTGGTCATCTGGAAGAAACGGCCAAAAGTTATGATAGAAAAACGGGTCAGGTCCTTGAGCACCTACATGAAGAGGGGCAGCGGAAGTATTCAATAAATCCTCCCGGTCAATCTTTTCGCACAGCGTATCCGCAAATAATATGTGAGTCCATATATTTGGCAAAGGAACCACCTCATTTTCTTTTTATTATATCAGTGTTTCATAAGAAAAAAGAGCCTCTCGTCAGAGGCTCTTTCCTTATACCACCTTAATTTACCCTGAAAGATCAAGCAAAAACAAAAATCTGTTGGCTACGATATCCTCCTTCCCTTGAAGATATGTAGTTTCGTTTTTGCCTCCTTTCTTAATGTTGTTTTAACTATACAACAAAATCTGAAAAGTGTAAATAGTCAGATAATAAAAAATGTCTAATTTCGTGGAAAGGTGTAGATGATTGTTCAAAAGATTCTTGATACAATAAACGTGCACATCATTATAAGGGAGGATTACTATGGATTACCGCATTGAAAAAGATACGATTGGCGAAATAAAAGTACCAAGCGAAAAATATTGGGGAGCACAAACGCAAAGAAGTAAACAAAACTTTCCGATCGGCGATGAAAAAATGCCGAAAGAAGTTATAGAAGGCTTTGCGATTTTGAAAAAAAGTGCAGCAAGAGCAAACTTCGAACTTGGATTGTTAGAAGAGGAAAAAGCTGATGCTATAGAATATGCAGCAGATCAAATCGTATCAGGCCAATTAGAAGATCATTTTCCACTTGTGGTATGGCAGACTGGGAGCGGCACACAATCAAACATGAACGTAAATGAAGTGATCGCTTACGTTGGAAATGAGTGGCTTAAGGAAAAGAACAGTGAGACTCGTTTGCACCCGAATGACGATGTCAATAAATCTCAAAGCTCAAATGATACTTATCCGACAGCGATGCATATTGCCTCTGTTCGGAAAATTGAGGATGTGGTTATGCCAGCACTGACTCAATTGAAAGATACCTTAAAAGAAAAAATGGAAGCGTTTAACGAAATCGTAAAAATTGGCCGTACGCACTTGCAGGATGCTACTCCATTGACGCTTGGCCAAGAAATCAGCGGCTGGCATCGTATGCTTGAAAAAACGGAAAGCATGCTTACTGAGAGCGTTCGATATGCTAAAGAGCTGGCTATTGGCGGAACAGCTGTTGGAACAGGTTTGAATGCGCACGAGGATTTTTCTGAACAAGTCGTTGCCAAAGTCAACGAAGTAACAGGTAAGAATTTTATTTCCGCACCTAACAAGTTCCACGCTCTGACATCTCATGATGAACTTGTCCATATTCACGGTGCTTTGAAAGCTTTAGCCGCAGACGTTATGAAGATCGCCAATGATGTCCGCTGGTTAGCTAGCGGTCCGCGTTGTGGAATTGGAGAAATTACGATTCCGGCAAATGAACCTGGAAGTTCTATCATGCCAGGAAAAGTGAATCCGACTCAAAGCGAAGCCGTAACAATGGTAGCAGCCCAAGTCATGGGGAACGACGCTACAATCGGTTTTGCTGCAAGCCAAGGAAATTTCGAGCTTAACGTTTTCAAACCGGTCATTGCTTACAATTTCCTTCAATCCGCTCAACTTTTAGCAGACAGTATGGTTTCGTTTGAAGAGCGGTGTGTGCGCGGACTTGAACCGAATCATGAACAAATTGAAAAATATTTGCGTGATTCTCTAATGCTTGTCACTGCACTCAATCCGCATATTGGTTATGAAAATGCTGCGAAAATTGCTAAAACAGCTTTTGAAAAAGATCAAACGTTAAAAGAAACGGCTGTAGAAATGGGAATACTGACAGAAGAGCAATTTGAGGAGTATGTGAAGCCGGAAGAAATGACAAAACCTAACGCCAAATAAACAGGTTAGCCATGTGATCACCCCAACAGTATACTCCAATAATTACCATAAAAATTTTTGACATAAAAATGTCATGTTGGAGTCATACTACGATTACAAGACAGGAGGTGAGACACAATGGCTAACAACAACAGTTCAAACGAGTTGGTTGTACCTGGTGTACAACAAGCTCTAGACCAAATGAAATACGAAATCGCTCAAGAATTCGGTGTACAACTTGGTGCTGACACTACTGCCCGTGCTAACGGTTCTGTAGGTGGAGAAATCACTAAGCGTCTTGTACAAATGGCTGAACAGCAGTTCGGTGGACAACAACAACAACGCTAAATAATTTGAAGGAGGAGAAAGGGTGCGCCCTTTCTCCTTATTTATTTGGAAAAGAGCGTGTATGTTATGCAAGAAGAATGTGGTATTTGTAATGGTTGGGCAGAAAGTGAGCGGACTTGCCCAAAGTGTGGAGGAACGATGCATGATCAAGGCAGGATCACAGACTATCTTGATGATTATAGTCCTTATCTGGATTTAAAATATACAGATCTCGTCGACGGTGATGTGGATTCCTCATTCACTGGAGAGTGTGTACATCTTTTTATCTGTGAAGATTGTGGGCTTAATGACATTCAAACGACGTAAAAAAGCGCAGCGTCCACGCTGCGCTTTTTTATATAAAGTTTAGGGGATTAACGGATTCTTTCTTCAGTATCTTTATCAAAGAAGTGAACTTTGTTCATATCAATAGCAAGCTCAATTTCTTCTCCGCCTTTAATATCAGAACGTGAATCGACGCGTGCGATGAACTCCTGGTCATCCAGTCGAGAGTACAAGTAGGATTCTGAGCCCATAAGTTCAGCTACTTCAATATGTGCCTTAATTTTCTTATCCTGGTTAGCATCAATGAAAACAGGCTCATCATGCATATCTTCCGGACGTACACCGAGGATGACATCTTTACCAATATAGCTCTGCTCGCGCAATGGCTTCATTTTTCCTTCTGGAACCGCAATTTTCACGTTACCAAGTTCAATGTGTCCTTCTCCAAGTTTACCGTGAAGGAAGTTCATAGCTGGAGAGCCGATGAATCCTCCAACAAAGACGTTTTCAGGTTTGTCGTAAACTTCTTTTGGTGCGCCGACTTGCTGGATGAGTCCATCTTTCATAACTACAAGGCGAGTCGCCATAGTCATCGCTTCCGTTTGGTCGTGGGTTACATAAATCGTAGTCGTCTGCAAACGCTGGTGAAGCTTCTGAATCTCCGCACGCATCTGTACACGAAGTTTAGCATCCAGGTTTGACAGCGGCTCATCCATCAAGAAGACTTTTGCATCACGTACGATCGCACGTCCAAGTGCAACACGCTGACGCTGACCACCTGATAATGCCTTTGGTTTACGATCAAGTAACGCTTCAAGTCCAAGGATGTTGGCAGCGTTTTTTACGCGGCGGTCGATTTCAGCTTTATCCATTTTACGTAGTTTAAGACCGAAAGCCATGTTGTCATAGACATTCATATGCGGGTATAGCGCGTAGTTCTGGAATACCATCGCAATGTCACGATCTTTTGGTGCAACATCGTTCATACGCTTGTCATCAATCATGAAATCACCATTTGTGATTTCTTCAAGACCAGCAATCATCCGAAGGGTTGTTGACTTACCACAGCCGGATGGACCTACAAAGACGATGAACTCTTTGTCTTGAATGTGAAGATTAAAATCATCAACCGCTTTCACCTTTTTATCATAAACTTTATCAATGCTCTTCATTTGAATTTCTGCCATTAGGAAAACCTCCTATGTATTTTGAAATCGTTTTCTTGTGTGTGAATTCAGTGTATCGAAGTTGGGGATATTGGTAAATGGACAAAGTGCACAAAGATGTGAAAGCGCTTTTGTGCACTTTGTCATTTCATGCAGAAAAAGGAGTTATGGAACAATCTCATAAAGAATTAAGAAAGCCACCTCTTAAAAAGAGGTGGCGGCAGCCGTTTATTCATAATCCAACATGAGCAGGGCAAGGTAAGTGGGTACAGCATAGGCGAACTGCTTCACATCAATGCCGGTTTTCTCAATAAATTTATCTACTCTATACTGCAAGCTGTTTCTGTGCATGTAAAGCTGCTTGGCAGTTAATGAAGCGTTCGCTCCTGTTTCTAGGAAGACTTTAATCGTATGTAGGAGGTCTTCGTCATCTTGTACTTCACGGAATATAGAGCGATAGAGATGCTTCCAATGAGAAGGAGGCAGAGCATCGATATAAAGGTAGGACAAAGTATCCTTGTAAGTTGCCACAGAAGAAACTCGATAGCGGTCGGCAACAGAGTGACAATGAGAAGCCCATGAAAATATTTCAGGTGCTTCTGTTACTTGTCGAGAAAATTCACTTATGTAAAAACGGATCTTTGTATAAAAATCGCTCATCAGAACATCAATAATCTCGTTGAAAGAGATAATATCCTGATCTTCAGTCATAATCTCTTCAATAATAAAACCTGACCGGTCCGTTTCCCAAAACAGTGGCATCTTCCGTGGAAATAGGGACTGCAAAGCTTCTTGAAAGGTATCCTTATTTGCTGGTTCTTCTGAGATAGAAAAAAAGACAAAACGATAGTCTAGAGGCAGCTCAACACTTAGCTTTGAACTTTTGCCTCGAAGAAGATCCATCCAGGATTTTTCACGCTCATTTTCAGATGGAAGGTGTATAGGGTAAGGAGTTAAAAATAGAGATAATAGCTGCGAATCCCGATTTGAGAACTCTTCTTTTTTAATTCCTATGGTGTCTAGCTCTGGGGTTTGAAACCATTCATAATCAAAAGGATGGTCAACGTTATCAGGTTTTGATAAGATCAACGAAGGGTAAATAGATTGTAATTGATTAATTATTGTCATTGCTATCTTCCTTTTTAACGATATATTTACTATTATGTATTACATAATGAGGTTTCCGCAAGCTAGCCTCTTCCTAGTAGTGGAGACAGCGTCGGTAAACATACAAAAGGGGTGCGTTAAATCATGGATCAAGTGAAGCAACAGAGTTATTATGGGCAGGAAACCAAAAACCGCCTGAAACGAATAGAAGGGCAAGTTAGAGGCGTTTTAAAGATGATGGAAGAAGAGAAAAATTGTAAAGATGTGATTACTCAACTGTCCGCCGCACGAACGGCTATGGATAGAGCAATCGGATATATAGTAGCCAAAAACCTGGAAACGTGCATTCGTGATGCACATGAGGAAGGTGAATCAGCAGAGGAGCTGATTAACGAAGCGGTACAGATGATTGTGAAGAGCCGTTAATGAGAAGACGATGATGCTTTTTTGCATCATCGTCTTTTTTTTAGGAGGGCTTAAGGAATTAGAGAGCGGGATTATCGATCCGAGCGGTGTTCAACTTGCTCCTGCTCGGGTATCTCATGGGTTTCGCCGATTTGCTCTCTACCATAGACGGGGAGGACAGTACCTCCGGCCATTCCCTCGTTGATCATACGATCGACATCCAGCTCATATCGATCCTTGCCTTCCGGTGCGCGTTTTCTTTCATCTTTCTTCAAATTCGTCACCTCCTCTTTTCTATTTTGTCCGCTTTGCCGATAACCATGAGAGGCACAAAGCATTTATGATGGTTTATCACTCTTTTTTTAATGATCAGCTTGAGGTTATTCAACAATTTAGCAGTATTCTAGAAGACTTGATTTCGAGGTACTGTGAGCTTTCCGTTGCCCTAAGTAGAATTTGGAGGTCGGAGAAATCACTCGCTTTCGGTGGGCATGTGCTGAGCCTCCTCGAGCTAAAGCTCTCCGGGGTCTCACCTATCATGTTCATCCCACAGGAGTCTCGCGATTTCTCCGACCTCCTTACGACTGGTGGGAGTAACGGAAACGTTATTGGTACCGAAAATCTATCTGTAATCTAAGAAATCAGAGCCACCTTACACCTGTTAAATGGGGCCGTTCCTTACACTATAGATGGGTTGGATGGAAAACGGCGAGACTCCCGCGGGAGAAGGAGCTAGGAAAGACCCCACAAGGAGTGAAGCGACTGAGGAGGCTTGCCAGTTCCCCCGCAGGAAAGCGAGTTGTTTTCCAGCCAACCTTACGCTTATTACGCAACGGCCCCGAGAACATCTCAAAGTCAAGGCTTCAAGATAAGGAGGCTTTTATTAAGGAAGGAGTAATAGAAGAAAAATTAATGGTAAATCAATGTGTCGAGACAAAAGAATAGGCATAAGGTTGTCCCTCTCGCTCATATCTATTTAATAGAGGAGGGGAGACGAATGTATAACCAACCCAACCGGTTCTTGGCAATGCTGAAGGTGGCAATAGAAAACGAGTGGAATGCGAACGATTTCTATAAACGTCTAGGTGAGGATACGAGCAATCGCATGTTTAAAGACTATATTAAGCATGCAGAAGATGATGAGCTGGAGCACTACAAAATGTTTCAACGCCTGCATTATCAGTTAACAGGTCAGTACCATCGGTTCAAACCGGAAAAGGTGATGTATCAGTCTTTTGAAGACGGTGTGAAAAAAGCACAGAAGGATGAGTTTGAAGCAGCTGAAATGTATCGTGAAATGCTCTTTATGCTTCCGAATCAAATGGCTTATCAGCCTTTATTTATTGCAATGACAGATGAAATGGAACATGCCACACGTTTTGGCACAATTTTAGGACGTTTAAAATAACCCTATTTCAGGTCTAACTAAGACCTGTTTTTTTATGCTCTCATTGGCACATTGAAAATAATTGGATTATACTGGGTACAGCATGATTAGAAAGAGGTTGTACCATGAATCCTGTGATATTGATCGTAATAATGATTATAATAGGCGCAATGATAGGAGGGGTCACGAATTCATTAGCTATCAAAATGTTATTTCGTCCCTATCGTGCCATTTATATTGGAAAATACCGTTTGCCGTTTACTCCTGGACTTATCCCAAAACGACAGCAGGAACTTGCCCGGCAATTGGGAAAGATGGTTGTTGAGCATTTGCTGACTCCTGAAGGTTTACGCAGAAAGTTAAAAGCTCCTATTTTTCAGGACCAGGTTACCACTTGGGCTCAAAAAGAAGTTGAAGGTTGGCTTGATCACCCAGCGACTATAAAGGACCTCGCCCGTGACCTGGACGTGGACATTTCATCAAAGAAGCTTGAAAAATCAGTGTCTGGATGGATTGAAGACCGCTACCATACGATTATGAGTGAGTACCGGCATGTACCATTAGAAGAAATTCTCTCTGAAGAATGGAAGCGCAAAGCTGAAAAAGGAACCGATCGTTTGGCTGATCATATCCAAGAAAGTATCATCAGGTACTTTCAAAGCAGAGAAGGCAGACAAAAAGTAACAGCTCTTATTGAAAATTATCTTGATAATCAAGGGTTCCTCGGGAACATGATTTCTTCCTTCATGGGACCTGATGGAATTACAGAGCGAATTTATCCCGCTATTACAAGATATATTGCCGACAATGAAATGAATGTTTGGCTGAGAGGGATGCTTCAATCAGAACTTAAAGAACTTATGCAGCATCGAGTAAGTTTTTTTGAAGACAAAATTGGGCGAGAGACGATTGGGCGTGTGCTTGGCCAATCTGTAGCCAAGGCTTTGCCAATCGAAAAATGGGTGACAAGGTCTATAGCTGAATGGACCCGTCCCCACCGTGAGAAAATTGTTTATAATCTCGTTCCGCTCTTTATCACGAAAATGACCGAGCTTCTCTCATCTAGAATGGACCGTATGATGGAAACCATGCATCTTTCTGAAATTGTTCAGGAAGAAGTGGAAGCCTTTCAGGTTCAACGTTTGGAAGAGATGGTATTAGGCATTTCAAGAAGGGAATTCAAAATGATCACCTATTTAGGTGCCTTACTTGGTGGATTAATTGGAATGCTGCAAGGGATTATTGTGCTATTTTTCGGATAATTATGGTTTCCTATACAGACCTTCTTTAGTTTGTTATAGTGGGGAAGGAGTCACAGAACGAAACTTTTAGGAGGTTCTTATTTTTATGGCAAATCTATATGATCACGCGTATGATTTAGAAAAAGCGATTCGAAATAGCGAAGAATTCACAGGCTTGAAAGAAGCTTATGAAGCAGTAATGAATGATGAAGCTGCTAAGAAAATGTTCGACGATTTCCGTCAGACTCAAATGACACTTCAGCAAAAGCAAATGCAAGGTGAAGAGATTTCTGAAGAGGAAGTCGAGCAAGCGCGTAAAGTCGTTGAACTTGTTCAACAGCACCCACAAATTTCCAAACTTATGGAAGAAGAGCAGCGCTTGAACACAGTCATCAATGACATCAGCCGTATCATCACAAAGCCTCTTGAAGAGCTTTACGGCAATCCAGAAGAACCACAACAATAAAGAAAAGCAGAAGCCACCTAAGTAAAGGTGGCTTTTTTTTGCGTAATTCACTGTAACTAATAATAGAGTTCTAGGTAGAGCTACCTGTAATTCAGCACTTTTCTTCGATTCTTGCAGGAAATTGTCTTCCTGCCACAGAAAATGTTTAGGAGAGATGAAATCATTTTTTATAAAGGGGTATGAGAATGGATTTCTTTAAAATAGAAGAACAGGATAATGTCGTCTATTTAAAAATTGCACGCGGAGAAAAGTACAATGCTCTAAATATAGAAATGCTTGAAGAATTCTCAGAAGCAGTAAGCGAAGTGAAAGAGCTTGAGCCTCAAGTCGTTGTTCTTTGCGGTGAAGGAGAAGGATTCTGTGCAGGCGGAGATATTTCAATGATGAAAGAAGTGCAAGATGCAAAGAAATATGATCAAGTTATGGACCATATTGAAACAATCGTAACAACCCTTTATACAATGCCTAAGATTGTGATCTCAGCTCTCCATGGGCCGGTTGTTGGACTCGGGTTGAGTATCGCGTTGGCAGCTGACTATGTTGTGGCTGAAGCAGACGCAACGATTTCCATGAATTTTATTGGTATAGGTCTTGTCCCTGATGGAGGCGGTCATTTCTGGCTCCAGGAGAGGTTAGGGACCCATCAGGCTAAGCAATTTGCGTGGGAAGGTCAACAAATGAAGGCTAAGGAAGCGTTCGATCATAAACTTGTGGACATTGTCCTTAACGATTCGTTTCATGATGAAGTAGCGGCAATTGCAAGGAAATGGAGTATGCGTCCTTTGCAATCGATGATCAAGACCAAACAGATTTATCATCAATACGGCGTGGATAAACTTCTTCAATATCTTTCCAAAGAACGACAAGCCCAGTGGGAGTTAAGACAGACAAAAGATCACCTGGAAGGTGTTACAGCCTTTATGGAGAAACGAAAACCCAATTTTCAAGGAAGATAAAAAGTCGCGCCGATAGCGCGACTTTTTTTATCTGTGAAAGAGTACAAGATGACCTTCGGGAGCGACACAACGGTGGGTGTGTTCGCTGAATCCTTTTTCTTTTAGTTTCTCACTGCCGATTTCTTTTGCTTGATCATCAGTCTCGGCTTGGAATGTTTCATCTAATACATTTGTTCCATCCTTTTCGAATACAGTTAGAAAGTATGTTTTCATTGGTGTTCCTCCCTCGAATGAATATGTATTCATTATACTATCTTTGGTATGTTCACGATAAATTCCTGCTTAATTCTAAAAAAAATTGTAAAAGATTGAAACGTTTATAATTCTGGCTGCGTATTACATTGTAGAGAAGAGAGGGGTGTAGGTATGACATTACGCTTACATAATGTAACTAAGAAATTTGGTTCGTTCACAGCGGTAGACCATCTGTCGTTAGAGATCCCTGAGAAGCAGATTTTCGGTTTTCTCGGAGCTAATGGTGCTGGAAAAACAACGACATTTCGAATGATCCTCGGTCTGCTTGATCAAACAGGAGGAACAATCACATGGAATGATGGAGATATTGGGTATGACCAGAGCCATTTAATCGGGTATTTACCGGAGGAGCGAGGACTTTATCCTAAATTGAAAGTTCAGGATCAACTTGTTTATCTTGCTAAATTAAGAGGGATGCCTAAATCTGCATCGATTAAAGAACTGGAATATTGGCTGGATCGATTTAAGGTTCCTGATTATAGAAATAAAAAGGTAGAGGAATTGTCTAAAGGGAATCAGCAGAAAATTCAATTTATATCAGCTGTTCTGCACAAACCAAATTTATTGATTCTTGATGAGCCATTCTCTGGGCTTGATCCCGTAAATGTGGAAATGCTTAAAGAAGCCGTTGTGGATTTGAAGGAATCCGGTACTTCCATAGTATTTTCTTCTCATCGAATGGAACATGTGGAGGAGTTATGTGAGCATTTGTGCATCCTGCATCATGGTACACCTGTCGTCCACGGACAATTGAAAGAAATTAAACGCTCTTTTGGTAAGAAAAACATCCGTGTTCATGCTGATTTCGATACCCGATATCTGGAGAGTGTATCTGGGGTAACGAAGTACAGACCGCTTACGGAAGGCTGCGAGTTACAGATTAAAAATGAAGAGGTATCTCAAGAAATATTTCGTGAGCTTTCTGGAAAAGGGTTTGTCCGCACCTTCAACCTGGAGGAGCCGACATTAAATGACATTTTCATAGAGAAAGTTGGTGCTTCCTATGAATAAATTTTTCATTATGTTATCTCATACGTATCTGAACCGTGTAAAATCAAAATCATTTCTCATTACAACCATTCTTACTGTTCTCTTAGTTTTTGGTTTAACAAACCTCCAAACCATCATTGAGCAATTCAGCGGAGATGAAGAAGAAAAGAAGGTAGCTGTCGTTACTGAAAATGAACAATGGTACCAATCACTTAATGGGATGTTAAATACAAACGAAGACTATATTCTTGAAAATTACAATGGTAGCCTTAAAGAAGCAAAGGATGAAGTAGAGGAAGGGGACTTTCATTCTGTTGTAGAACTGAGCGAAAATGAACAAGGGCTTCCGGAGGGAACATACTATGCTAATCAAATTGCAAATACAGGAGAAAGCCAGCCGATTCGTCAGGCACTTCAACAAGTAAAAGTTGGTGTCGTTACAGAAAAAGCTAACGTTGAACCCTCTACGATTCAACAAATATCTTCTCCTGTCGACTTTGATTTGGTTGCTTTAGAAGAGAGTGCAAAATCAGCAGAGGAGTTAAGTCAGACACGGGGTCTTGTCTATGTAATGTTATTTTTTATGTACTTTTCAGTTATGATGTATGGCAATATGATTTCTACAGATGTAGCAACTGAGAAGTCCAGTCGAGTTATGGAGATCTTAATTTCAAGTGTATCCCCAGTCTCTCAAATGTTTGCAAAAATTATAGGTATCGCTTTAGTAGGCTTAACCCAGTTCGCGATTCTTTTACTTGTCGGTTACTTCGGTATTCAGCAAGCGATGAGTTCTAATAATGGATTACTGTTGGAGTCGTTTGGATTTACTGAAGTCCAGGCTAGCACAATCATCTACGCAGTTGTATTCTTCGTGCTCGGCTACCTGCTTTATGCTACATTAGCGGCAACACTTGGATCACTAGTTAGCCGACTTGAAGACGCTCAGCAAATTGTCGCACCGATGATGATGCTTGTGGTTGCAGCGTTTATGATTGCGGTCTTCGGATTGTCCATGCCTGAAGCACCTTTTGTCACTGTGACCTCTTACATTCCATTTTTCACTCCATTGATCATGTTTTTACGGGTAGGAATGCTGGATATCCCGGTATGGGAAGTTACGCTTTCTATATCCATACTTGTCGTTTCAATTATCGTGCTAGGCTTAGTTGGAGCAAGAGTTTATCGTGGAGGAGTGTTAATGTATGGGAAATCCTCTTCCTTGAAGGATTTTAAAAAGGCATTACAGTTATCGAAAAAAGAAGGATAACGCTCTATACCCGTATTTCACACAGTGAGAATACGGGTTTTTAATATGCTCTATGGTTTGTAGATACAAAAGTCTATGTTCAACTATATAGCAGTTATCTTGAAGACTTGATTTCGAGATAACTTCGGTTCGTAACTGTAAAAGGGTTAGGGATGGCTGGAAAATAACTCGCTTTCCTGTGGGGGAACTGCCGAGCCTCCTCATTCGCTGCGCTCACTGTGGGGTCTCGCCTGGGTCCTTCTCCCACGGGAGTCTCGTCATTTTCCATCCATCCCTCCTGTCAATAATTTTAACGAACCTTAAAGAGTTAAGTTTCAGTATCCAGAGGATAGTTTTATGAATTCCTCTAACAACAGAGTGTAAAAACTCCGCGGAGCCCGTTTATATAGTACAAGTACAATAAGTGTGCTTCTCAAATGGAGAATTTACTATCTCATAAGGGGGTTTCCGTTCAATTCAATAAACGTAAAGGTGGGAGGGGAAATGGGGAGACTCCTGCGGGAATGGTATGGCTGGGAAGACCCCACAGGTTGGCAAACCGAGGAGGCTTGCCGTCATCCCCGCGGAAAGCGAGCCATTTCCCCGACCACCTCTCCAGATGACTAGGTAACGGAAACAGCCCCCATCTAAACAAAGCTATTATCTCGAATCCAAGTCTTCAGGATAAGGAGGCGTTAATGGAATAAGGGACTATTATTGAGTTTAGCTGCAATCAATTTTTGCGAACGTGCATTCGTAAGTGTCCTTTGTTAAAATATAAGGAACAACATTTATAGAACGGAGCTTGCGTATGCATTCAAAATTAAGGTTTTTACATAGCGCAGATTTGCATTTGGACAGTCTGTTTAAAAGTAAAAATCATTATCCTGATGAACTATTGGAACGATTGAGAAAAAGTACATTTGAAGCCTTCGAACGCCTCATCAACCAAGCCATCGAGCATCAAGTCGATTTTATTTTGCTGGTAGGAGACTTATTTAACGAATCTGTAAGGAGTTTGAAGGCGCAGGTTTTTTTGAGAAATGCTTTCCAGAAACTTAATGATTACGGGATCGAAGTATTTGTAAGCTATGGAAATCATGACTACCTTCAAGGGGAACGGTACCCGATTAAATTTCCTAGAAATGTCCACGTCTTTTCTTCTCAAGAAATAGAAACCATTCCATTTTATAAAAACGACCAACATATCGCCAACATATACGGATTCAGCTATATGGAAAGAGAAATACGTGAAAGAAAAGTCAATGAGTATGTAATTTCAGGGGATCCGAGGTATCACATTGCCATGCTGCACGGCAGCCTTGAAACAAACACCGATCATGATGTCTACGCACCGTTTCGGATGGAGGAGCTTTATAATCGTCAGATGGACTATTGGGCACTTGGACATATCCATCAAAGACAGGTGTTGTCTGAAGACCCACCTGCTATCTATCCGGGAAATATCCAAGGACGATCAACAAAAGAAGCAGGCGAAAAGGGTTGCTATTTAATAGAATTTAATGGTGTCGATGATAGCCGTACTTTTATAGAACTACATAGTTTCACTTTTGAATCTGTAACTGTATCCTGTGATCATCTCACTTCTCCTCATGAACTAGAACAGGTACTTCAACAAGCTAAATCACAGGTTTCTCAAAGAAACAAGTGTACGATGCTGGAAGTAAACCTTACTTCAACTACGGGCGAATTGAGCAAGTGGGAAGGTGAAGATCTGCTTGGTGAGTGGGTGAATATTGTCAACGAGACTGAAAATATCACTGGGGATTGGATTTTTATCCACCGTGTAAAAGTGGAAGATCTTCCATTTTGGAACGAAAATGAGTTAAAGAAGGGGCAGCATTTTATCGGAGAGTTTCTTAGAGGGATGGATGATGTAAGTGATGAAGAAGTGCAAGAATGGCTTGCTCCCTTATTCAAACATCGAAATGCAGCAAAGCATATGAATCCTTTGACCCGTGAAGAAATCTTAGACGAGATGGAGTCTGCAAAAGTAATGGTGATCGACCAATTGTTAAAAAGAGAGGACCAGTCATCATGAATATTAAAGAAATTCATATTTATGGCTTTGGGAAATGGCAAAACAAAGTGTTTTCTCTAGAGCAAGGGCAGGTCAATCTTTTATCAGGACAAAATGAAGCTGGGAAGTCAACCATTCACCAGTTTATTCTTTTTATGTTATTCGGACTTACACCTAAGCAAAGAGAATATTACCAGCCTAAAAAAGGAGGAGCGATCGGCGGCCAGCTGACGATCAGCACGGAAAAGCACCAGCAAGTGGTCATAGAACGCCTTCATAATCAACGGAACGGTAAAGCACTTTGCAGACTGGCTAACGGAGTGGAACATGGCGAAGATTGGCTCTACGAATTGTTGAAAGGAACAAATCGGGAGGTCTATAACTCTATTTTCAGCTTCAGTGCCGAAGACTTACTAGACTTGCACCGAATGTCAGGCAGTGAATTAGGAGAAGTATTATTAAATATTGGCTTAACGGGTTCTGATCGAATATATGAAACGGAGAAGTGGTTCGATAAGCAAGTTGAACAGCGGTTTAAGCCGAAGGGGAGAAACCCGTTAATCAATCAACAGCTTCGTGTGGTAGAAGGTGTCCAAAAACAACGTTTTGCAGCTGAAAGAGAAGAAGCAGATTACCAGAGGCTGCAAGACCATCGAGTAAATCTTATTCATCGAATGAATGAAAATGAATGGAAGGTTAAGGACACAAGAAAGAAGCTGTATAGCTACGAGCAAATACTAAAAGCGATCCCTGTAATCTCGGAGTATCATCAGCTCCAAAAGCAAGTGAACGAGAGTGAGCTGCACTCCGAATTTCCTTCACAAGGAAGAGAACGTTACAGGCAATTAAGAGAAAATCTACTTCCACTTGAAAGTGAAAAGCATTTATTAGAAACAAGCCTTGAAGAGATGATTGAGTGGCTAGATAAACTTGAAGAAAACCAGCCGAGCTCTGATGAGTTAGAACAAGGAAGAGTTCTATTGCAAGAGCGAAACCGTTATGAACAGGCAATCCATTACAAAGAGCAAATGAGCGGTCAGATGGAGATAGTCCGCAGTCAATTAGACCAGCAGCTTCGTCATTTGGATCTTCCAATTTCAGAAGAGGAGTTAATAGAGTCCCCTCTGCCTTTTTACATAGAAGGAAGGTGGGCAGATTTAAAGAATGAGGCGCACGCCATTAAACAAGACGAAACCCGCTTAAACGAAAGTGACCGAGAGTTACATCAGGAACAGCAGCACATAGAAGAAAAACTAGAAAAGTTAAAGTTGGAAAGTATCAGTGAAGAGGAAGCGAATCAGTATTCGAAAGTCATCGACGAATCTTACCGCCGTAAAGATTTACCAGCGATAAATGTGGAACCTATAAAACAACGACGTGACTTACTGTTCAGGTTTGCGTTGTTTCTTCTCATCGCCGGAGGACTGGCCGCGTGGATCACTTCTAGTATCTTGTTAGGCGTGTTTTCAACAGTAGCGGGTATCCTTTTTCTTCTTGGAGGTTTTACCAATCATCAAACGTATCAAAAGAATTTGCAGGCATCTAAGGAGAGTGCTGCCCATGTTCCAAAGCTGTCGGTGGAAGAAGCAAGAGAGAAGTTGCAGCAGTTTGAAAAGAATAGGGCAGAGTATAGTCACGTAAGAAACCGTTGGAAACAATTGAATCAAGAAGAAATTCGGCTGGATGAGAAACGAAAGCTTTTACTACAGAGGAAAAGGAGATTAGAAGCGGGAATTCAGGAGCAGGAGAATCTCTATCCGTTTTTAATGGCTCTTGACATTGGTCATTGGGATAAGCTTTATCACCTTTTGGCCAAGGCGAAAGAAAGAAGTGAGGAGCTGGAGTCACTTCAAAATCAAATCGAATCGAATAACCAAGTAATTCAGAGGATATTTTTTGATCTGGAGAAGTTTTACAATGATAGGAATTGGGAATCGGTTCAGAAAAGCGTCGATCAATTGTGGGAACACCTTCAATTATGGGTGCAGAAACATGAACGAAATGCAGAACGGGTAAGGCAATTGCATCATGAAGTGGATGAGACGAAGCAAAAGATTAATGAAATCAACATACGGCTTGTTTCGTTCTTCAAGAAAAGGGATGAGCTTTTTAGTCAAGCCGGAGCAGAAGATGAGGACTCCTTTTATTCGTTAGCCGATAAGCATGACAGATTGAAGGAGGATCAAAGATCACTCCAAAGTTTGGAACAGCAGGTTAACGGGATGATTTCTGAAAGTGAACAGCAGGAATTTAACATTTGGGAGCAAACTCCACATGAGTCTAAGCTCAGAGCAGAAATGCAAAGCTTAAACGATGATATGACAGAAACGGAAACAAACTTGCGAGAACTTCAGCAAGCTTTGTCGGATACAAAAAATCAGCTTTTACAATTGGAGAACTCAGGTCAACTTTCTGAATTGATCCACCAATCAGAGTTAGAAAAGGATAAATTAAGAGAGTATGCAAAAGAGTGGGCTAGACATCAACTCGCTTTTCAACTGTTACAGAAAACCAAAAAGCAATATATGGAGAAGTACCTTCCAGAAGTTATTGAGAAGGCTTCTGTGTATTTCAGACAATTGACAAACAATCGTTACACGGACATTCTCCTTTTATCCACAGAGCAACAAGAGATGAAGCTTGTTCATAAGGACAGTCAGCATTATGAAGTTCAAGAATTATCCAGAGGGACGAAGGATCAGCTCTATGTCGCTTTAAGAATTGCTTTAGGAGAGACGATGGCAGAGGCATTACGTCTTCCATTTCTCATGGATGATGCTTTTGTCCATTTCGACCATGATCGTCTTCAGGTCATGCTGCGAATATTGGAAGAGGTTGCAAGTCGCCATCAAGTCGTTCTTTTTACATGGAGAAGCGATCTACAGAACCAATTTAGCAAAGCAAAAGCGCTAATTCTGGACTAAAATGTGGGATAAGGTCGCATATCCCCTATTTTAATGATAAAATATTTTAAGATTAAGGCGCAGTAATGATTTATGGATGTTTTGTAAAGTAAGGAACCAGTATACAAACCTCGCTCCTGACATGGTCTACCTGCATGGAAGAAGCAGAGGGCATGGGTATAAAGATAAGAATTGAGTAAATAGCAATTGGAGGGTTTCCATTGCCAGAAAAAAATAATAATGACTGGATTAAATATGAAGAAACAATCGAACAATTCATACAAGTGATTGCAAAGAACATGAATCTATATGGTGTCACCCCGTCCATAGGCCGATTGTATGGAGTGCTTTACTTTTCTGGAGAGCCAATGACCCTTGATGATATGAGGGAAGCCCTTGAAATGAGTAAAACGAGTATGTCAACGGGTGTAAGGGCTCTATCTGATATGAAAATGGTCGAACCTTCATTTAAAAAAGGGGTCCGCAAAGATTTGTACAAGTCTGAAGAAGATTGGTACAAGTCATTTACCTCTTTGTTTGGAAGTCGATGGAGGCATCATACAGAAACCAATATTGAAGAAGCTGATGAAACCATACAAGAATTAATGAATCTTAAAGAGAAGACAGAGGATGAAAAATTAATTGAGAAAATTGATCAGGACATCGAAAAGCTCACGTATGCTCAAAACTATTATCGATGGCTGATGAAATTCATCCATGTCGTAGAGTCTGGTGAGATCTTTCAATATGTACCTAAGGTCGAACAGAAAGAAACCCAGGATTCCTAACTGTATAAAGCTGTCCCCACCTCCAGGAGCGTAGTATTATAGTACGTGAAGGGATGAAGGGACAGTTTTTTTATATGAAAAAGGGGGAGTGAAATTTGAAAAAAGGAATAGCTTATTACCAAATTGGAGAAACCTTCGATCATTTTCTTTTGATAAAATCAGCTACAAAAGGAGTAGCTAGTAATGGCAAACCATTCTTATCGTTCATGCTGAAGGATAAGACAGGGGAAATTGACGCTAAACTTTGGGAAGCGAGTAATGAGGACGAGCATGTTTTTCAGCAGGGAGAGCTTGTAAAAGTAAGTGGGGAAGTGGGACAATTCCGAAATAAACCACAGTTGAAAATTCACAGTATCCGTCCTTCCCAAAAGACGGATGGAGTCTTTGTGTCTGATTTTATTGAGAAAGCGCCTGTTGAAAAGGGAGACCTAATGGAGCGCATCACAGAGGCAATATTTGAAATGAAAAATGCCAACCTCCAAAGAATCACTCGACAGTTTGTGAAGCAATATCAAGATGATCTGCTCACCTATCCCGCAGCTGTCCGGAACCATCATGAATATGTGTCAGGCCTTGCCCATCATATCGTTTCAATGCTTCGATTGGCAAAAGAATTAGTTGGACTCTACCCCGAATTGAATAAAGATTTGCTTTATGCAGGAATCATCCTACATGACCTGGGAAAATTGAGAGAGTTATCAAATGCATCATCCCCCTCCTATACAATAGAGGGGAAGTTGATTGGTCATATTCCTTTAATGGTGGAAGAAATTCGAGTTATTGCGAACGAGCTGCAGATCGAAGGTGAAGAAGTAACCGTCTTACAGCATATGATTTTAAGCCATCACGGAAAAGCGGAGTGGGGAAGCCCGAAACCACCACTAGTACGGGAAGCGGAAGTACTGCACTACATCGATATGCTTGATGCAAGACTTAATATGATGAATCGGGCATTAAGTAAAGTGAACCCTGGCGATTTTACGGATAAAATGTATTCACTTGAACAACGTTCTTTTTATAAACCGTTATTTGAAGAAAAATAACCGCTGTAGGAGAAAGACATATGAAATGGAAAGATTGGGATCGGAATTTAAAGATCCGTTTGTTTGGGGAAGGTTCGATGAACATCTTATTTTGGATGTTCTTCCCCTTTATGACGATCTACTTTGAACGTTCGTTTGGAAAAGATTATGCGGGAATTCTATTAATGCTATCCCAGGCCTTTTCCGTGCTTGCTAGCTTGATTGGAGGATATTGTGCAGATCGTTTCGGCCGAAAAAGAATGATGGTCTATTCTGCAATAGGGGAGAGTTTTACCTTCGTACTGTTCGCAGCTGCCAATTCCCCTTGGCTTGATTCTCCAATAGTAACGTTTATTGCCTTCAGTTTATTGGGCATATTCGGGGCTTTTTATTGGCCAGCTTCCCATGCAATGGTCGCTGATGTTGTACCAGAAAAACATAGAGCAGATGTTTTTGCAGTTTTTTATACGTCTATTAATATCGCAGTGGTTATCGGACCTCTTATAGGGAGTTACATCTTCTATACATATCGATTTGAGATGCTGCTTGCTGGAGTGGTTATCACTGCACTTTTAGCTGGGGTTCTTTCTTACTACTTAGAGGAAACGACAACGGTGACAGAAAGGGTTAAGGAAAAAGGAGAAACTCTATTCTCTGTAATCTGGAAAGAGTTAAGTGACTACCGTGTCATCGCTAAAGACCGGACATTTCTTCTGTTCATCATTGCTGGTGTTTTAGCTGCACAAACATTTATGCAATTGGACTTGTTGATAGCAGTTTACACGAGTGAAGTCGTTCAGAACCAAACTTTGCTTCAGTTGGGAGACTGGAAATGGACAGTTTCAGGTGAACGAGCTTTCGGTCTCGTGTTAGCTGAAAATGGTTTGCTCGTTGCTCTATTTACAGTAGCCGTAACGAAATGGATGAATCGGTTTAAGGAAAAGAGAGTGTTTATTTTTTCCAGTCTATTTTATGCAGTAGGGATTACTTTATATGGAATGACCCAGAGTGTTTGGGTATTCATACTGGCCATGGGAATTTTTACTTTTGCAGAATTAATGGTCGTTGGTATTCAGGAAAGCTTTGTTTCTAAACTCGCTCCAGAAAATATGAGAGGGCAGTATTTTTCTGCTGCTTCGTTACGGTTTACAATCGGAAGACTGCTTGCCCCATTAAGTTTGATTTTCTCAAATTATATGAGTTATTCTATGACATTTGTCTTGCTGGGCCTTTTTGCTGTGGGAAGCGCAGCTATCTATTTTGTTATGTTTAGAAGGATAAGAGAGGGTATTTCTTAACAAGGCTTGTTCATAATCTGGGAATGGACTTCATAGACTAGATACAAATGAGTTAGGGAGGAACCAACTATGTTGTTTGGGATTCCAATCTGGGTGTACTTTTGTATTATTTTTATTTTTATAAGTGGTTATATGGCTATTCGTGCGATGCGGGCAGAGCATCATTTGGAGCAGCAGTTTATCGAACAAGAAGGTCAAGTCTACTTGAAACGGATGGAAAGAGAGAAAGAAAGACGAGGCAAAAAAGAGAAAACGATGATGCCAGATTAAAAGCCAGGTGATTGGAATCACCTGGCTTTTGGTTTGTTAACCTGAATGGTTAGTGCTGTTTATGAAATGATGTTGTTTATTCTTCGGTTGTGTTTTGCTCTGAACTATTTCCCTCTGTTCCGCCTGACTCAGAACCTTCGGCAGGAGCAGATTCAGGTTGTTTGAATAGGTCTTTGTACTCTTCAATTTTAACGTCAATTTCTGCTTCTTGCATCAATTTATCCATTTTCTCTTGCAGCTTAGCCTGATCGACTTTTTGACTAACAAGGGTACGCTTGATTTCTTCTTTTGCTTCTTCATATGGTTTCACATCTTCAGCATCTCGTTTGTCTGTTACTTTAATAATATGAAAGCCGAACTGAGTTTTGACAGGTTCGCTAATTTCACCTTTTTCAAGGCTATATGCTGCTTCTTCGAATTCAGGTGCCATTTTACCAGGTCCGAACCAGCCAAGCTTACCACCTTGCTGTGCGGATCCGTCAGAAGAATATTCACTTGCAAGTTTACCGAAGTCTCCTCCGTCTTCAAGCTTTTGTTTTACTTCTTTAGCTGTTTCTTCGTCTTTGACTAGGATGTGGCTTGCTTGAACTTCTGTCTTCATGCGCTCATAGTATTGCTTCATCTCTTCTTCGGAAATTTCGACATCTTCAGATGCTGCTTTTTCTTGTAGAAGACTGAAACGGATGACTTCTTTAAATTCTTCTTCGCTTCCATAGCCGCTTTGCTGAAGGACCATTTCAAACTGGTCACCGTATTGTTCTTTTAGAGTTTCTAGTTCTTTATTGACTGCTTCATCAGATACATCGTATTTATTTGCTAGGACTTCTTTCATGACTAGTTGCTGTAGAACTTGTTCTCCATTACTTTTCTTTAATTCCTGATAAAATTCTTCTTTTGTGATTTCCCCGCCGCTTGTTTCTACAACAGTTTTGGAATCATCCGCATTAGATGAACAAGCGGATAAAGTGAATACGCTGGCCGCTATGGCAGCTGTGATTGCAATTTTCTTCATGACGTACACTCCTATTTGCGATTTTATGATTTTCATGACGTAGAGATCTACTTATTACAGCCCATGAGTAAATATAACATATTTTGCCTTGCATGTTCCATAGAGGAAAAGAAATATAAAAAAGAGTCAAACAGAAATAAAACAGGCCGTGACGGGGGTGCCGTCATGGCCTGTCTGCTTATAGTGTATTGAGTACTTCTACATATGAAGATATGAGTAATATGGTGATCAGAACGTTGATTGTTCTGAAGACGCGAGTTTGCTTTTCAGTCGACATCTTTGTTTTCAAGCATAAGGAATGAGTGAGTGAGTTGAACACAAATAAAATGACGAGTGCATACAAGATAAATCCAAATGCCATGATGAAGAAACCTCCTTTATTCCCTATGAAACTACTCTATCAAAATTTCTTACCCTTGAACAGAATTATGCGGTGAAAATCAGAAAAAGAACATTTATGGTGGGTATTATTCAGCTAAATAGCACGATTCTGAAAGACACGCTGTCAAGATATATTGTGATGGAAGGTTTCCGTTGCCGTGGATGGAACTAGGAGGTCCGGGAAATGACTCGCTTTCCGTGGGCATGCGCTGAGCCTCCTCGAGCTAATCGCTCTCCGGGGTCTCACCTGTCATGTTCATCCCACAGGAGGCTCGCCATTTCCCGGACCTCCTTCCGATTGTTTGGAGTAACGGAAACACAAAATGAAGAAGTTAAGTTGGGAAAGTATATCCGCCCTCAAGAAGATTAGGGCACAAGATTGTTAGAGCTCAATGGGGTAGAAACGTTCTATATATCAGCCAAATCGCGTCAAGGTCCGGTATATTAGTTCAGTATTGTACTTAACTGAACACGCATTTACTCATTACTATTCAATAAACTTAATGTAATTTGAAATGAGAGCTTTATAGTTGCGATTGTGGGTCCGTTCATCACAGAACAGATGGGGGTGGATGGAAAACAGCGAGACTCCCGTGGGAGAAGGAGCTAGACGAGTTGTTTTCCATCCAACCCTAACACTTATCACGCAACGGACCCAGAAAGTCTCGAAACTGAGTATACAGGAATAGGAGGTGTTAGTGGGATAAGAAAAAGCTCAGAGTTTACTTAACTCTGAGCTTTTTTCTCATCTGTATTTGATTAAGCTTCACGCTGTTGTACAAGGATGTCGTAGCCTTCTTTCGCATTCTCGATAATGCATTTACGCGGGGCTCTTGCAAAATAATTCAAATAGAGATAGTCAGAAAAAGATATTCCAATATTTACAGATGCAAACAAGATTAAATACGCATAGTACTTAGGGAAGACACAGGCCATGATGAGTGCTGGAATGGTAATGAACAACGTCGGTGCCAGCGCCATCATGATCGATGTCTGTTTTGATAGCTTGGATTTGCATTGGTAAGTGAACGTTGGAATAACACGTTTTCTGAATTTAAAGTTCACTCGAAGTCTCTTATAAAAGAGAATGAGCGGCAAAATATGCATAAGTCGATGCATAGATGGCAAGAAAAACAATATGACAAGAAGTGGCAAAAAGCCGTGGTCTTTCATATCGTGAGTGCCATGGAACATAGAAAACGGTAAATATAATAGTAGAAAGGACAATAGTCCAGTCAAAAACGACATCAGGTATAAGCGGTTAAGACCGAATTCTTTGTTGATGTTCACTGTTTTCCAGCAATTCATCATAGAATCCCCCTTTGCTACAAAAAGTACTGTGATTATATAAGAAATATCGCTATGATATTGGTAATTTCGTCAAATCAATTTTGTTTATCGCACAAGAGGAATAATAGTACGTTTCAGGAGAAAAAGCAATAGGTTTTTTGTAAAAAATATATTTGTTGTAAAAACTGATTTGACGGGAGTTCGTTGTATGTAGGGAAGGTGCACAAAGCGATGATTTGAAAAGAGGTGGGGAAGAGGAAAAACAGTGGAAAAAAATGAGGCATTTAGTTCCGTTTGTTCATTAAATAACCCTTTCTGAATAATGACTTCAGAAAGGGTTATTTAATTTCAAAAACAGGATGCAATGAAATGGTATGATAACTGGTACATTTAAGACGATTTTGGTTTTTGTTTCTTATACGTTTCTAGGTCTGTTGGCTGATTGATTACTGAATCCGTTTCAATACTCTCTAAGGAACGCTCTAGAATTTCCATATACTCGTCCCCATAGATTTCCTTAATTAACGCAGATAAATCCAGAAATTCAGGGAGCTTGCCATACATTTCTGTCATCGGAAGTACGCCTCTTAATACTGAGTTATCGTCAGGGTTATATTCTGATAATGTAGCCTCTAACAACTCCACACCTTCCTCGGTCAGTTCCACATATGTGTTACGCTTATCATTTTCTCGCTTAGAGAATTGTAATAACCCTCTTTCTTCAAGCTTTTTGGAGAAATTGAATGCTGTAGACACGTGCATAACCCCGTACTTCGAAATTTCAGAGATACTGGCCCCTTTTAAATGGTAAGAAATCCATAGGATATGGTGCTCATTGATATTAAGTTTGAAAGGCTTGATCCATTCTTGCCAATCCTTTTCAATGGCTTTCCAAAGAGCTTTAGAAAGTTGCGCCATTTTATGACTATAAAAAATTGCCTCCCGTTTGGAAATTTTATCTTTCATACATCTCACCTTCTTTAGGGTAGTCAATAATCTTGAGTGTCAGGTTTACATGAATGAGGAAATCGCCAAGAAAACCACATCTTAGAACAGACCGTGTCACCTTTAATGATAATACCTTTTAATAAATTTTCAAGATATAATGTGCTAAAATATTATTTAAAAAAAATATAAACGGTAACATTTGTGGTACAACGGCCATTTCTCAAAAATGAACTAAAATATTCTTTGGCTTTCAAGTGTTATTTTTCAAGTGTCATTTGTGGAATTGCAGAGGGTTCAGTTGTAAGTACTGGCCCCTTTTAACCCTAACCCAGGACCATCAGCACGGTGAAAAAGATTTTTACCGGACTGATGGTCTTATGATTTTTAGGACATTAAATAGGGGTTAATTAGTAGGAGCTTGCATTGGGGTTAATTTCTTGAAACGCACGCATAATTAACTCATGGAATTTTATCATATCTTCAATGCGCTTATAGAGGTTATTTGCTTTATTTATTTCGTCATCCTTTGAAAAATCCTGATAACGAACTTTTAGATCGTTTTCAATCCCTTTTAATGAACCCTCTTGCTCATAGGCTGCCTTTTGCCATTTCTTTATATAGGAAGACATGAAATTCTTATAAAGGTTTTCATTTGCTTGATAGAGGTCTTTTCGTACCCCTTTTTTCCATACACGTTCGACCAGCCCCTGATCAACCAGTCCGCGTACGCCTGTACTCATAGAAGTTTTACTCTTTCCTAGTGCTTCACTCATTTCATCCAATGTCATTGGAGAACGATTAATATATAACGTTACGAATAATCGAGCATCGGCTGGCGTTAATCCGAACATCTCGAGTGTTTTTGAAAACTCGTGTATGACTTTTGTATGAATGTCTTCTAGTGATTGGTGATCTTTTAATACCATAAGATCCTCCTTATCAAAGTTGCTATGATAACATTACTATATTTTGGTTATTAATAAAAATTAAATATAAGGGAGTATTTGAGAGAAAATAAAAGTTATATGTAGAAATTAGGTATTTTAACTTTGTACAGTTTAAACTGTACGTAATTTTTGTTCTTATTTTAAAGTATTTATGGTTTGAACTTTTTATTACAAATAGGTTACAGTAGTAAAGGTGATTGCGAGTACGGATAAAAAACGGACTGAACGTACCATAATAAACTAAAACATAAGAGGTGATAGACGTGCCGATCATACAGGTAGAAAACTTGTCCAAAATATTTGGTAAGCAAGCAAAGAAAGCTACTAAATATTTGGACGAAGGTTTATCCAAAGAAGAGATATTACAGAAAACAGGCAATACCGTTGGGGTAAATCGGGCATCCTTTGATGTAGAAGAAGGAGAAATATTCGTCATCATGGGATTATCCGGAAGTGGTAAATCCACGCTCGTTCGTTTAATTAACCGATTGATCGAACCAACGGAAGGCAGCGTGTACATCGATGGTCAGGACTTAGCGCAAATGGATAAGAAAAATCTTCGGGAAGTCCGCCGTCAAAAGCTAAGCATGGTTTTCCAACGATTTGCTTTGTTTCCACACCGTACCGTTCTTGAAAATGCTGAATTCGGTCTTGAGGTGCAAGGGGTGGACAAGGATAAACGTAAGGAAAAAGCACAAAAGTCACTTGAAATGGTAGGGCTGGGAGACTATATCCATCAATTCCCTGGCCAACTATCAGGTGGGATGCAGCAGCGTGTCGGTTTAGCCCGTGCACTTGCAAACGATCCAGAAGTACTGCTTATGGACGAAGCTTTTTCTGCACTTGACCCACTCATCAGAAAAGAGATGCAGGATGAACTGCTTGAGCTTCAAGAGTCTATGAAAAAGACTATCCTCTTCATCACTCACGACCTTGATGAAGCACTAAGGATCGGTGATCGTATCGCATTAATGAAGGACGGAAAAATCGTCCAAATCGGTACACCGGAAGAGATTCTAGTTAACCCTGCCAATGATTATGTTGAAAAATTCGTTGAAGACGTTGATCGTTCTAAAGTGCTATCAGCAGAGCACATTATGAAACGTCCAGAAACTGTTGATATTGAGAAGCATGGACCTAGAACAGCGCTTGAGCGGATGCGGAAAGAAGGACTATCTACAATTTATGTCACAGATGCGAAGCGTAACTTGAAAGGCTATGTGACCGCTGACGACGTATCAGAAGCTGTCCAGAAGGATGCGAAAGATCTGAAATCGATTCTTCGTACTGACATTCCCAAAGTGGAAAAAGATACTTCTATGAATGAGATTTTCGATGTGATTCATGATGCGCCAGTTCCTGTAGCAGTCGTTGAAGACGGCAAGCTGCGAGGAATTATCGTAAGAGGTGCTGTTATTGCTGCATTAGCTGGAAGTGAGGTGAACTTAAATGGAATTGATTCCTAAGATTCCTGTAGCGGAATGGATTTCTTCTGCTACGGATTGGATTACAGATACGTTCGAATTTCTATTTGATTTTATTAAGAATGATTTTGGTGACTTTATTGAAATGTTCGCAGAAGATTGGCTGATGAGTATCCCAATCTGGCTCTTTATCTTAATTGTTGGTGTTGTAGCATTCTTTATATCCGGTAAAAAGTTTGGTTTGGCAGCTTTCTCAGTCATTGGTCTCTGGTTTATTTCCAACCAGGAGCTTTGGTCAGAATTGATGAATACATTTACGCTCGTGATATTTGCGAGTTTAATTTCAGTCATAATTGGAGTTCCATTCGGTATTTGGATGGCTAAAAGTAAAGTGGTAGAAAGTATCCTTACGCCCATCCTCGACTTCATGCAGACGATGCCGGCGTTCGTTTACTTGATTCCGGCTGTTGCATTTTTCAGTATCGGTATGGTTCCGGGTGTATTTGCATCCGTTATTTTCGCAACACCTCCGACGGTTCGTTTTACAAACTTAGGAATCCGTCAAGTATCTCATGAATTAATTGAAGCGTCTGATTCATTTGGAACAACCGGAACACAAAAACTATTTAAAGTTCAATTGCCAATGGCTAAGAAAACGATCATGGCAGGGATTAACCAAACAGTCATGCTTGCTCTATCTATGGTTGTTATTGCATCCATGATCGGTGCGAAAGGACTTGGACAAACGGTTATTACTGGACTTCAGCGTGCAGAGGTCGGTACAGGCTTTGTAGCAGGTCTAGGTATTGTAATTTTAGCTATTATCATCGACCGCTTTACACAGAACTTAAATACTCAACGCGGTGAACAATAAAAAAAGATAGAAAGGGCTGCTATCACGCCCTTTCCTTATAAATCAATCTATTAAAAGGGGAGAAATTTACATGTTTAATCTAAATTTAAAACGTCTGGGGATTGCAGCTGGTCTGTCTTTGACACTTGTCGCAGCAGGCTGCGGTTCTTCCGATGAAGGTTCTGAGAGCTCTGGAAGTGAAGGTGGAGACTCCACAAACTACAGTGAGGAAATGAATTATGAGATCACAGGTATTGAAGCAGGTGCTGGAGTAGTAAAAGCAGCACAGACGGCAACAGAAGAGTATGAAAATCTTGCTGGATGGGAAGTAGCTACTTCTTCTTCAGGAGCAATGGCTACAGCCCTAGGGGAAGCAATTGAAAATGAAGAACCGATTGTCGTAACAGGATGGACACCGCACTGGAAATTTGCTAAATATGACTTGAAATATCTTGAAGATCCGAAAGAAGTCTTCGGTGGAGAAGAACAAATTAAGACAATGGTGCGTAAAGGTCTAGAAGGTGACAAACCAAATGCTTATAAGATTCTAGATCAATTCAATTGGACTGCTAAAGATATGGAAACTGTAATGCTTGATATCAATGAAGGTACAAGTGAACAAGAAGCTGCGAAAAAATGGATCGAGAATAACCAGGACAAAGTAGACGAGTGGACAAAAGGAACAGAAAAAGTGGAAGGTACAGAAGTTGAACTTGTTTATGTGAACTGGGATTCTGAAATAGCTTCTACAAACGTTGTTGCTGAAGTATTGAAACAGCAAGGATTTGAAGTGACAATCACTCCTTTGGATAATGGTCCGATGTGGGAAGCTGTCGCTGAAGGTGAAGTAGCCGGTATGGTTGCTGCTTGGCTGCCAGGTACTCATGGTGATTTGTATGAGCAGCATAAAGATAATCTTGAAGATCTAGGCGCAAACCTTGAAGGAGCTAAGATTGGACTCGTTGTTCCTAAGTATATGGATGTAGAGTCTATTGAAGATCTAAAACCTGCAGAATAATAACACATGATTTCCTATAGAAATAATTTACCCCAGAAGGTTAGCCTTCTGGGGTTTTTTATCATTTTACTGGTGGTTAATGATTTCGTGGTCAGGTTCGGTATCCGTATTATTCTCTTGTGCTTTCGCCTTTTCTTCTAGCTCCTTTAAGCTCTCCTCTATTTGTTCTAGATATTTTTGAATGTTCTTTTGGTGAGGCTCAACCGTCTTCTTCCAGCTCTCAACAGATGTTTTTACATCTTCTGAAAGTTCCTTAATCAGCTCTGCGCCTTCTTTGGAAGTTTGAGCAATTTGATCTTTCAACTGCATGCCTTCTTCTTTCAGGCTGAGAACCGTATTTTTTAAGCTTTCACTTTTTAATTTGGCATTTTCACGTAAATCACGGCCAGAAGATGGGGCGCTTAGTAGTGTGTAGGCAGCTCCGACGACGCCGCCGAAGATAAAACCAAGAGCAAGTGACTTTCCGTTTGGCATATAGAAAACTCCTTTCACAATTCCAAGTCATAGTATTATTTTCTCTATATATGTATGAATGAAACCTAAAAACAACTAAAAAAATCGTCTGGTTGAAAATGTCGTGATGGAGGAGGGGAAGGATGTAGCAAAGGCACTACGATTAGGTAGTGCCTTCATGAAGTGAGGATTAGATTCTCACTAGTTGAAATTTTAGTTTGCAGACTTCTCCGTTGGAACTGCATAAGACATATTCGTTCTTCTTAAAATTCCTGTTGCAATCGGATAAATAACGGCTACGAATGCGGTATTCAATGCTGCGGTAGGAATAACAACCGTCATAAACATTACGCTAAAGCTTGCATCCATTAAACCGATAGCAAAAAGAACGATGCCTAAGAATACGGCCCCACTGATTAACGTTCCAACACCAGCCAGAACGGGTGCAGCAAACTTACCTTTGAATAAAGGTTTTAGAATCATAAATATTCCAAAAACGCTGAGTGCGGTAATTGGTTTATCAATTAGGTTTGCAATCTGACCCCCTGGAACCGTCGTAGTCAGCGCAGAAATAAACCCTGTAGCAAGTGATAAAATCAGAACGTAGGGCAATTTAGGAAAAAGAATGATTCCTAAGAACATCATCGCCAACATCATGTCCGGACGCATTCCTAAAAAGAAAGGCGGGACAATCGCATGAAGGACTGCTCCAATCCCTACAAACAATGACAACATCACCAAAATACGCGTATTCATTTGAACATCTCTCCTCAACTATACTCGTCTAATCTAAATTTACTTCCCAAGTGTGTCCTCATGACCACTTGCGAAAGCATGACCTAATTATACCAAGAAATCAGGAGGAAAATCAAAATTTACATTAACCTTGTATGTTGTTGTTGATCTCAGCGGCAATTGATTGAAGATCTTCCGTACTGTATTGATCTGAATGGGCTTCCCACTTTGCGCCGAATCCGTCTTGTTTCCCGTATCTTGGAATAAGATGAATATGTAAGTGGAAAACAGATTGGCCTGCAGGTTCCTCATTATTATTCAGTACGTTCAATCCAATTGGTTCATACGTTTCTTTAAGAGCATTGGCGATCTTTGGCACTCTTGCAAACAGCTTCTCTGCCACATCTGAATCAGTGTGGTAGATATCCTGTGTGTGTTGTTTAGGAATGACTAGCGTGTGTCCTTTTGTAACCTGGCTGATATCTAAAAATGCATAGACATCTTCGTCCTCATACACTTTTGCTGAAGGAATTTCCCCATCAATGATTTTACAAAAAATACAATCCTGACTCATCAATCTCACTCCTTAATCTTTTGTATTATTGTATCATATTGTAAGTGACACAATCGAAAATGGAGACTCTATGCAAAAAGTGCAAGTGGCTCCTCAATTGTGATAAAATTTGTGAAGAATGGATGTTAATGAAAAGAGGGATGAAGTTTGCAATCGTTATTACAAGTTAACGACCTTTATGGTGGATATACACATAAAAATGTTTTGCACGGAATTTCGTTTGATGTAAATCCGCGCGAAATTGTTGGACTGATCGGTCTAAATGGAGCAGGAAAAAGTACAACGATTAAACATATCATTGGTATGATGCAAGCAAAAAAAGGAAAAGTATCCATCAAAGGAACTTCTTTTGAAGAAAATCCTGAAGAATATCGCCAGCAAATCGGTTACATACCTGAAATGCCGATATTATATGATGAACTGACTTTATATGAGCACCTTCATCTAACGGCGATGGCTTACAATGTTCCTGAGGATATCTTTAAGAAACGGTTAGATCCCCTGTTAAAAGAATTCAGATTGGAAAAGAAACTGAAATGGTTTCCGGTTCATTTTTCAAAAGGTATGCGTCAGAAAGTCATGATCATGTGCGCTTTTCTCATTCAGCCTGATCTCTATATAGTAGATGAACCATTTGTAGGCTTGGATCCATTAGGAATTCAGTCTTACCTTCAAATGATGGAAGAGATGAAAGAGAATGGGGCAGGGATTTTGATGTCTACACATATCCTTGCAACCGCAGAAAAATATTGTGATCGATTCATCATCCTTCATGACGGAAAAATCAGAGCCATGGGGACTCTAAAAGAATTACAAGAGTCCTTTAGAATGTCCGGAGCTTCATTGGATGATATATACGTCCAATTGACAAAGGAAGAGAACGATGATTAACGCAAAAGAGCTTTGGACCCGTCGGTTTTCAGAGCATATGAAAGAGACAAGCCGTTACTTGAAATATATCTTCAATGGTCACATAGCGTTTGCGATGCTCTTTTTCATCTCAGCTTTGGCCTATTATTATCAGCAATGGCTTTTGGATTTGCCGGAAAACTTCCCGACAGCAGTGATTACTGGATTCGCATTCGGTCTCTTTGCGAGCTATAGCCCTGTACGAACGTTGCTCAAAGAGCCGGACTTAGTTTTCCTTTTGCCGGCTGAATTTCAATTAAATGATTACTTCAAAAGGTGTTTGTATTATAGTTTTATTGTCCAACTCTATGTTGTTTTTCTTATTGCGGCAGCTTTAGGTCCATTGTATTTTGCCACTTTTCCCGAATTGGGGACAGAGTATTATTTAATGATGATTGGCGTCGTCTTAATCATAAAAGGATGGAACATGCTTTCCAACTGGTGGATGTTAAAGGAACGTAATCCCAGAATAAGATGGACCGATCAAATAGTAAAAGCTGTCTTAAATGTTGTGATCTTTTATTTTCTATCAAAGGGCGAATGGGTTTTTGCAAGTATTGTCACCGTCCTCTTAGTAGTGGTAGTACTTTATACGTACACACTTGCCCGTCAAAAAGCTGGCCTAGCGTGGGACTTGCTTGTGGAAAAAGATCAACAGCGCATGAGGACATTTTATCGGATCGCAAATATGTTTACCAATGTACCTCATCTGAAAAACACGGTAAAGAAGCGCCATACATTGGTGCGGGCTTTAGTCTCTCAAATTCCTTATCGACAGGACCGAACCTATACGTACCTGTTTAGAATCACTTTTACACGAAGCAGTGACTATTTAGGGATGTATTTTCGCTTGGTGATCATTGGTGGTCTAGCTATATGGTTTGTGCCAAATGTGTGGGTAAAAATCGCATTTGCGATTCTCTTCTTATACTTAAGCGCATTTCAGATGATGACCTTATGGAATCACCACCGTACAATTGTATGGCTAGACTTGTATCCAGTACGGCAGGAGTGGAAACAGCAGGCTTTGCTTCAATGGCTAAGGCAACTGATGTTGTTTCAGACTTTCCTATTCGGCTTATTATTTTTGCTGCAATGGAATCCACTGGGGCTTGCTATCGTTTGGGCAGGAGGCAGTTTGTTCAGCTTTGCCTTTATTAACGCTTATGTGAAGCCTAGATTAAGTTAATGATTAACAAAAAGAGAGCGGGTTGCCGCTCTCTTTTTGCATAATTTTTGGTTTATTCAGTTATATAGTAGTATTCTTGGAGACTCGGGAGGTTTCCGTTGCCATAGAAAGAAGTAGGAGGTCCGGGAAATAACTCGCTTTCCGTGAGAGTCCGGTGAGGTTCCTTAGGCTTCGCCTTGCGGGATCTCACCATGAACTCTAATCCCACAGGAGTCTCGCCATTTCCCGGACCTCCTTCCGATTAATTAGAATAACGGAAATACCTTATTAGTTAAAATTGACCGATGTCCTTACCTTCATTATATTTGGACCGGACGTAGAAAGTCTTTTGATAGGCTTTATTACGGTTATCTACAGAGCACTCATATGGATAGAAACCCCATCCTTGTAATTGATATAAAACCCGGCAGATTCCCACGCAGGAAAGCAAGTCGTTTCCACGCCAACCCTACTCCTTATAACCTGACGGACCCAAGAAAATCTCGAAACTGAGCCTTGAGGATCAGGAGCCATTAATAAAAGAAAGCTCTTTTTTTATAATTACTGGTGAGTAATATCATGTAAATAATATGGAGGGAAGAACTATGGATTACGAAACAAAGGTGAAAAAAGAGGCAGAACGCTGGAGTCGTTCCTTAGAAAAAAGGTCGTCCGTGTTGCAGCGGACATCTAAACGATTTCAATCCTCAATCAACCAAAAGATACCTGACCAAATTCACAACGTTGTCACAGAAAGCATTAGAAAAATGATTGAAGTGTCACTGACGACTTCTGAATATATACGTCCTGTCGATTTAAATACATCAATGTCATTTCAAGAAAGAGAACAGCTAGTGACAGAAAGACTGGACCAATATAAAAAGACAGCTGCTTTCGAAGGGGCAGGTACCGGCTTCGGGGGATTCTGGTTAGGGGCAGCGGACTTCCCATTATTATTAAGTATTAAAATGAAATTTATATTTGATGCCGGGCAGATTTATGGACTGGATGTTCGTAAGTATGAGGAACGTGTCTTCTTGCTTCACCTATTCATGCTTGCCTTCTCAAGTGATGAGGCTAGGGAGAATGTAAGGGGGAAGGTGTTGAATTGGAATCATCTAGATAGGAAACAGAAGCACATGGATTGGAGAACTCTCCAAATCGAGTATAGAGATACGCTTGATTTTGTGAAGTTATTTCAATTGATTCCAGGTTTTGGAGCTGTTGTTGGTTACGTAGCTAATGGCAGAATGCTGGAACATTTAGGGGAGACGACAATGAACGCTTGCCGCCTCCGTTTATTATGAATGTTTTTTATACTTGCTCCTGGTAGCTTCTGTAAGCTTGCAGAAGTGTTTTTGCGGCATAATTTAAAGCTTTCTCATCAAAGTCAAATTTAGGATGATGGTGTGGATAATAATGATCCGGAATTTGCCCGCCAGTGAAATAAAAAGCACCTGGTTTATCTAGTAAATAATAAGCAAAATCCTCTCCAGCCATTACGGGTTCAATTTCCTCCGTCTGCAGTGATGGGTCTGCTTCGTGTGATCGTTGTAAAATCAGCTCAGCTTCTGTTTCATGGTTGACGACAGGAGGATACCCTTTATGATAATTGAATTCATAGTCCGCACTATTGCTTTCGCAAGTGCCTTTAATAATTTTTTCCATCTCATCAATGATCAGTTCTTGGACCTCATGATCAAAGGTCCGGACTGTACCTGTCAATTCAGCTGAATCAGCTATGATGTTAAATGTATGCCCAGCTTCGAATGTTCCCACGGATAGAACGGCAGTTTTTAAAGGATCTACCCTACGACTTACCACTTGTTGTAGAGAGGTGACAAGCTGAGAAGCGATTACAATAGCGTCTTTAGTTTGGTGGGGTTGAGCTCCATGACCGCCTTTCCCTTGAATCTTAATTTCAAAACGATCGGCACCTGCCATGAATGGACCTTTAGAAGCTTGGATGACACCAACAGGGGTATTCACCCAAATGTGCGTACCAAATACAGCATCGACGTGTTCCAAAGCTCCTGTTTCAAGAATTGGTTTGGCTCCGCCTGGGGCGTATTCCTCGGCATGCTGATGAAGAAAAACAATTGTACCGGGGAGGTCTTCTTTAAATGGGAGTAAGGCTTCAGCCAATCCTAGTAGGGCAGCTGTGTGCCCATCATGACCACAAGCATGCATAGCTCCATCGTTCTTCGATTTATAGCTGACTTCATTTTCTTCTTGAATCGGAAGGGCATCAAAATCTGCCCTTAAAGCTACTGTTTTCCCCGGTTTTCCTCCTTCAAGGGTAGCAATCACACCATTGCCGCCAACTTTGCATTGATAAGGTAACCCCAGTCTTTTGTATGTACCTATAATGAACTGAGCCGTTTTTTCTTCTTTGAAAGACACCTCAGGGTGCCGGTGTAAGTGTCTTCGTGTTTCAACCATCTGCTCATACTGGTCATCAATCGCTTGGAAAATTGTGTCCCACATGTATGTTCTTCCTCCTTGAGAATGATTGAATAAAGTGTAATACATGTCTGTAGGATTCTCAAACTAATCTGACTATTTACTGGAATGTAAAAAATTCAAAAGAAATGTAAAAAAGCCGCTATCAACATAGCGGCTAGTAAGTATTAATCGTATAAACGGGAATCCTTCAGAAGACGGCCAATCTCTTCCATATGACCAGTTTCATCAGAAATTAAATCATCCAGTTTTACTGAAAGCTCGGTTAACCCTAATTCTTCAGCCTGAGCTTTGCGCTCTTCATAGCGCACAATTGTTTGACGTTCTGCTTCCATAGCTTCTTCAAGCATAGGTTTAACTTCAGCCAACTGCTTGACTTCAGCAGGAGTTGTAGTTGGAGTACCTCCAAGAGTACTAATCTTTTCTGCTAAGTAAAGGGCGTGGCCTTGTTCGTCTGTGACCTCACTCTCAAAGAATGGCTTTAATACGGAGCGATACAAACCTGTGACGACTGCCGCATTATATGTGTACATAATCGAAGCGGCATATTCATGAGCCAAGTCTTCGTTTAGTCCATCGATTAGTGCTTTCATTTTTTCATCCATACCCTAACATCCTCCTTATAAAAAATTGACACAATATAGATATTCCCTGAAGTCCACTCTTTAAACATGCTTCTCTACAAAAAATAGTCCGTCCTGAGACGGAGAGGGAAACAGTCTGAGGCTCGTTTTAATTACAAAGTGATTCAAGTAAAGTAAGAGTAAGCAGGAAGGGGTTCTACACTGAAATTAAGCTGAATTAAAGGAATCTTCCACCTCGTATAGAATAAATAGTCTTAGGAAAGAAAAGGGTGATTAGTAATGAAAAAAGGGTTTTTGAATGTTTTATTGGCTATAGCACTCGTCTCGATCGGAGTTCTATTACTTTTGTCTAATCTAGACGTTATTTCCCTGGAAATGAGTCTCTCATGGGAGAACATCTATCCAGTCTTACTCCTTGGTATTGGATTGAAAATGTGGCTGGATGCCCTTTTAAAATCAGGAGGCTCATGGATTCTTGGGTCGTTTCTTACTATATTAGGGGCTCTACTTCTACTAGATCGTTTTGAAGTGATTGTATTTGAACTGGGTGATGTGCTGCGGCTATGGCCTCTTCTATTTATTTATATAGGATTCGCTATATTTTTGGGTGGAAATAAGCGAAAGAGGAATTTTGAGTTCCACTATGATTCAAAAGCAGATCCTCAGAACACAGCAACGTTCTCTAGGAAAGACCCAAAACCAAGTCGGATGGCAATCGGAAGTCAGGAGTTTAAAAAGGATAACTGGAAAGTGGAACCGATGGATCTTTGGAATGGAATCGGAGATTATAAGTTCGATTTCACAAGAGCCTTCATACCTGATGGGGATACTCCTATCCATGTAAGAGGCTGGATAGGTGATGTGAAAATGGTCATTCCGAAGAATGTCCCATTCAGAGTTGAAGCAAGTATTAAGACGGGGGATATTCAGGTCAATAATCAGAATGCAAGTGGATTTAAACGAGAACTTGTATACGAGACCGAGGATTATCACACTGCTACCAGAAGGTTATCCCTCTATATTGATTTTAGAGTAGGTTCCATAAAGGTTGACCATGTATAGGAGGGGAAGACGGTCATGTTAAAACAGTTGAATAGTATCCGATATATGTATATTCGATCACATTTGTACGGGCTCATTTTGAATATATTTATATTGTTGGCTGTACTTCTTTCCATTCACGTCTGGTTTGAACCATCATGGCTAAGCCCGGGTGCCATTTTATTTTTTATCCTCTCGTATTTGATCGTAGGTTTCTTTATGTCTATCTATGCTGGCTTTAAATCGAGTGGCGATATGAAACAGCGGTTTGATTATATTTCAACGATGATCACCCAGCTGTCGAGAGGAGAATTTTCTTCAAGGATTTACTTTAATGAAAATGATGAGGTCGCCAGCTTAGGGGATGAACTTAATGAGCTGGGAGAAAAGCTACAGCAGCAAAAAGAGTCTTTATTAAAGCTTGCCGATGAAAAAGCAGAACTAGCACGCTCTGCTCATAAGGCAGCTACCATAGAGGAGAGACAAAGATTAGCCAGGGATCTGCATGATGCGGTCAGCCAGCAATTGTTCGCTTTGACTATGATGGCTCAAGCTACGGGAAAAGTATTTGATAAAAATCCCGATAAAGCGAAGAAGCAGCTTGAAGAAATCACGCAGATGGCACTACAAGCCCAGACAGAAATGAGGGCTCTCCTTCTCCATTTAAGACCTGTTCATTTGTCAGGCGAGCCATTGACCGAAGGGGTTTCTTCTCTCATTGAAGAATTAAAACAAAAATGTCCGCTTCATTTTGATGTCCAAATGGAGGAGATGGATGAAATATCGAGAACGACAGAGGAACAGCTCTTCCGAGTGGTACAAGAAGCACTATCCAATATTTTACGTCATGCGAATGCAACGGAAGTAAAAGTCAATTTGACTCATTCAAAGGATGAGATGTTCCTACATATATCGGATGACGGTGCTGGTTTTGATCCGGATGAAAAGAAAAGCAACAAGGCGTCTTACGGGTTGAAGTCTATGAAAGAGCGCTGTGAAGAAATTGGAGGCGTGTTTACGATTCGTTCTAGAGAAGGAGAAGGAACGCATATCGATATAAGAGTGCCAATAGCTGTTCAAAGTAAGGAGGAGTCAAAATGATACGTGTAGCCGTTATTGATGATCATGATGTAGTAAGAAAAGGGATCATCGCTTATTTAGATACGGAGGATGATTTAGAAGTCGTTGGAGAAGCGTCAAGTGGATTCAAAGGAGCGGACTTAGTCAAGGAACTGAAACCTGATGTGGTTTTGATGGATTTGATCATGGAACAGGGGACAGGAATTGATGCAACCGAGGAAATCATGAAAACAGAGGATTGTAAAATTATCATTCTCACAAGCTTTTATGATGACGAAAAGGTCTTTCCTGCTCTTGAGGCGGGGGCTTTCAGTTATATGCTGAAGACTTCTTCTGCGGATGAAATCGCTGAGGCCATTCGAAAAGCCTACCAGGGTGAAAATGTGATTGAGCCAAAAGTAGCTACCAAAATGATGACTCGTCTTCGAAAAGAGAAAAAACCTCATGAGGAATTGACAAGAAGAGAACTAGAAGTATTAATGTGCATAGGAGAAGGGATGACGAATCAGGAAATCGGTGAACATCTCTATATAGGGATAAAGACGGTTAAGACTCATGTAAGTAATGTATTGAGTAAACTTGGCGTCCAGGATCGTACTCAGGCAGCTGTATATGCCCACAGAAATCAGTTGCTTAAAAAATCATAATTCCCCAAAAGCCACCATTGCGTGGCTTTTTGTTTTTTTATGACCAAAACAGAAAACTTTAGCAGGGAAAGTATTTTGTATTCAAATTAATACCTAGTATAATACACATGGGAGAGGTAGAAAGGATTAGTGCACTTATGAAATCAAATCACGAAACTTATTTGTTTTTAACCTGGGCTACAGCACTTGTAGCCACTGCAGGGAGCTTGTTCTTTTCTGAAGTACTAAAGTATGAACCGTGTGAGCTTTGCTGGTACCAGCGTATCCTTATGTATCCACTTGTCTTCATTTATGGGGCTGCATTGGTGAAGAGAAACTTGGAGATTGCTATACCTGGTATGATCCTTAGCGGAATTGGAATGCTAGTTTCTATCTATCATTATTCCATTCAAAAAGTGCCGGGGTTATCAGACGGAGGCGCATGTGGGCTCGTTCCTTGCAATGCTCAGTATGTAAATTACTTCGGCTTTGTAACCATTCCGTTTTTAGCTGGACTGGCATTTATCATTATCTTTATTACCCATGGCATTCTGCTCATGAAGAGAAGGAGATCGTAAACATGAAAAAGAAGATGGCTATATTTGGAGCGGTCCTTGCCGTTCTTATTGCCGTATTAATCTTTGTTGTAAATTATCAAAATAACCAAAAGACAGCGGATAATCCTTATGGGAAAGAGACGTTAGATCAAGCGACTATTGATCAACTGGATGACCCGATGTACCAGAATCAGATTACACCGGATGAATTAGAAGAACAAATAAATTCAGGTGAACCAACTACGGTTTATTTTTATAGCCCAACTTGTAGCCACTGCCAGCGCACAACCCCTGTTGTTGTTCCAATGGTTCAAGAGCTTGGCATAGATTTAAAAAAGATGAACGTTCTTGAATTTGATAAAATGTGGAATGAGTACAATATTGAGGGAACACCGACTATCATCCATTTTGAGGACGGAGAAGAAGCCGCACGCATTAAAGGTGAGCAAAACGTTGATGCTTTCGATGAGTTCTTTCATCAGGAAGTACTGAAGGACGCTCCTGAGAAATCCGCGGAATAAGAAAAAGTGAGCGGCTGAAAACCGCTCACTTTTCCTTTATTCTTCCATTTGTACCATATGATATTTTGTAATATAAGCGTCTCCATCAATGAAAGAAGGTTTTTTCTGGTGTTTTGGGCCAGAATTTTTGTGAGCTTGTTCAAAGGATTTGGAGTTCTTCCAATCTTCAAAGTCTTGAGCATTCCTCCATTGTGTAAGAACCACATAAGTATTGCCTCTAGTTGGACGGAGAATACGAATGGCTTGAAATCCTTCCATGTTCTCCACGTTTCCTGCTCTTTGCTTGAAACGATCTTCAAATACGGGGCGTCCTTCGTCACTTACAGGGATGTTGTTCATAACGACAAAGCCTTTGGACTTCAT
Source organism: Halobacillus mangrovi (assembly GCF_002097535.1). Classification (GTDB taxonomy): domain Bacteria; phylum Bacillota; class Bacilli; order Bacillales; family Halobacillaceae; genus Halobacillus; species Halobacillus mangrovi_A. Next base: position 3,030,670 of record NZ_CP020772.1, on the reverse strand, counting down.
ATCACCGACAGAATCTACAACTTCGTAGTCTCGGCCTTCTTCAAAGATGGACGTTTGCCCCCCTTCATAATAGGCGACGGTTTTATCCTGGTCTTGCATGAAAAGTAAGTGAGCATCTGGATGTTTTTGGTTTAGCTTAGCTAAGTAATTCAATGTACCATTTGTCATCGAAACCTTCATAGCGATGTCCCCTTTCCTGCGTTATGTTCAGTGTAGCAATTGATGCATGGAAGGAGCAAGTTTAAAGGAATCGTTCAGAAAGGATGCACAAGAGTTGAACATCAAAGAGTATATAAAACGACTACCCTCGTGGACAAAGCATTTGAAATGGCCCGGGATTATTGTTGGAGCCCTAATGCTATTAACGATTATCGGCTATGCAACGATTGTATTTGGTGGGCGATTTGTTGTTGAACAGAAAGATTTGGTTTTGGATGAAATGACGACTGTAGAAACTAAAGATGGGGAAGTTGTAGAACGAATTTATACGAAAAACAGGAAGATCGTACCTATCGATCAAATTCCAGAACACGTAAGAAATGCTTTTATTGCTATCGAAGATTCCCGCTTTTATGACCATTCTGGAGTCGATCTCAAATCAATTGCCCGAGCCGTGTACAAAGACATTATTGCCATGGAGAAGGTAGAGGGCGGCAGTACAATCACACAACAGCTTGCCAAAAACCTTTTCTTATCGAATGACAAAACGTGGATGAGGAAAACAAAAGAAGTGATGGCTGCGAAGTATTTAGAACGGAAATACACGAAAGAAGAAATCTTGGAATTATATTTAAATCGTATTTATTTCGGAGAAGGCGCATACGGAATCGAAGCAGCTTCCCAACATTATTTCAACGTTTCGGTTTCTGACTTAACAGTTCCTCAGGCGGCTTTACTTGCAGGACTGCCAAAGGCACCGAATTCCTACTCTCCTTTTGATCACCCTGAGGAATCGAAGCAGCGCAGAAATGTGGTCCTCGCTAGAATGGCTGCCACTGGTGTGCTGGATACGGATGAAATGATCAGCTTTCAGGGTTCAACGCTAGGAACGGAGAGGAAAGATGAATCTGAGGAAACATGGTCGAACAGCTATGTTGATCTCGTGATTGATGAGGCAGCGGAAAAATATCATATTTCAAGAGAAGAGTTGAAACGTGGCGGATACAGAATCGTTGTAGAAATGGATCCTGCTATCCAGCGCATTGCTGCAGACCAAATGAAAAATGGAGAGTTCGTCCCAGCTTCTCAAGGACAAGCAGAAGGCGCCTTTACACTCATGGATCATAAATCAGGAGCCTTAGTAGCTGCTGTCGGTGGGCGTGATTTTAAACACGGCGATGTGAACAGGGTGAAGACCAAACATCAGCCTGCTTCTGTCATCAAACCTCTCGCTGTTTACGGTCCTGCCTTAATGAATGATAACTATGATCCCTTCACTCTGCTTTCCGATAGTCGCCAATCGTTCGCTGGAAACTTCAACCCATCTAATTATAACGATGAATATGAAGGTGAAGTTTCCTTGTATGAAGCTTTGGTGGAATCGAAAAATGTCTCAGCCGTATGGCTTCTTGATAAAATTGGAATTAACTATTCCAAAGAGTACTTGAGCAAATTGGGTCTGCCTACAGAAGATAAAGGACTGGCGATTGCATTAGGCGGCTTGTCCAAAGGATATTCACCTCTTCAGTTGACAGAAGCTTACCGTAGTTTTGCTCAGCAAGGAAAAAGGGTAGAGGGTTACACAATTCGTCAGATTGAAAACAGAGACGGTGAAATCATCCACGAGCACAAGCTTGAGGAAAAAGAGGTTTTTAATAAACAGACAGCCTGGTACATGACGGAAATGCTTCAAACTACGGTAGAAGAAGGAACTGCGAGCGCGGGAAATTATCCGAAAGCACTAGCAGGCAAGACGGGGACAAGCCAGCTTGCCTCAGGAAAAGGAAATTCGAATGTTTGGTTTGCCGGCTACACCCCCGAATACGTTGGTGTTGTATGGATGGGATATGATCGCGCTGAGGAGGAGCAATGGTTAGAAGGAGGCAGTTCTTATCCTACTCGCATGATGAAGGACATCTTGTCTAAAGTTGATCAGCAGAAGAACTTGACCGCTTCCTTCTCCAAACCAGAAGGGGTGGAAAGTTTGCCTGAGCCTATCGATTTGCCAGTAGTAAATGATCTGGAAGGAAAACTCACTCTTTCAGGACTTGCTCTTCTAAGAGGAACGTTAGAATGGACGCCTTCGAGCGATCAACGAGTAGTATACCGTATCTACCGTGAAGAAGAAGGAGAAGATGTTAATGTTGGAGAAGTGACTGGAAAAGGAAGTTACAAAGTAAGTGCGTTCGGCATTTTTGATCAAACGACTTACTACGTTGTTCCCTACGACCCCTTAACTGGAGCTGAAGGCAAACCTTCCAATTCTGTAACACTTCGTTGGGACCTGTGAAAAAATGAACAATATCGTGACAAATACGCGATCGTTCTATACAGAATGGTCATAAATCGGTATAGTGGATAACGGATGATTGATTTGAACGTGAATAAAGGAGCATATAACCATGAAAAAAATTGAAAACGATACGATTCTCAGAGCCTTTCGTGGAGAAAAAACAGACCATACACCCGTGTGGTTCATGCGTCAGGCGGGAAGGTCGCAGCCTGAATACCGTAAATTAAAGGAAAAGTATTCTTTATTTGAGATTACTCATCAGCCCGAGCTGTGCGCTTATGTCACACGTCTGCCTGTTGAACAATATGGAGTCGATGCTGCTATTCTCTATAAAGACATTATGTCTCCGCTTCCAGCGATCGGAGTGGATGTGGAAATTAAAAAAGGAATCGGACCAGTGATTCATAATCCTACTCGTACAAAAGCGGATATTGAAAAGCTGGGAACCATTGATCCCGAATCTGATGTTCCATATGTGCTGGATACGATTCGTCTTTTGACAAAGGAGCAGTTGAATGTTCCGTTGATTGGGTTCAGTGGAGCTCCATTTACGCTTGCGAGCTATATGATTGAGGGAGGACCTTCTAAGAATTACAATAAAACAAAAGCTCTTATGTATAGCGAGCCGATGGCTTGGTTCTCCTTAATGGAAAAATTAGCCGATATGGTTATTACTTATGTACGTGCCCAGGTGGCAGCAGGCGCAAGTGCTATCCAAATTTTTGACTCATGGGTAGGGGCTTTGAATGCAGCAGATTACCGAACGTACATTAAGCCTGTTATGGAGCGGATCTTCCGTGAGCTTCAAGAAGAAGGCGTCCCTTTGATTTTATTCGGAGTGGGTGCTCGCCATCTAGCTTTGGAATGGAATGAGCTTCCAATTGACGTACTTGGACTGGACTGGAGAATGTCAATTACAGAAGCCCGTGAACAGGGAATTACTAAACCTCTTCAAGGAAATCTTGATCCCTCCACATTATTGGCCGATTGGAACGTGATCGAAGAACGTGCGAAGAGTATTATAGATGAAGGAAGACAACATCCTGCTCATATTTTCAATCTTGGTCATGGGGTTACTCCGGATATTCAGCCTGAAACACTGAAACGGTTGACAAACTTGATTCATGATTATTCTAAAACTAGATAAGAGGTGAACAATGATGGCAAAAAAACAAATGGGCCTATTGGTCATGGCTTATGGAACACCTTATAAGGAAGAAGATCTTGAAAGATATTATACCCACATCCGCAGAGGTCGCAAGCCTTCCGATGAAATGTTACAAGACTTGAGAGATCGTTATGATGCAATCGGAGGCATTTCTCCTTTAGCGCGTATTACAGAAGATCAAGGAAAAGCATTGGAAAAGGAATTGAATAAGCTTCAGAATGAAGTAGAATTCAAACTATACTTAGGTTTAAAGCATATTGAACCATTCGTGGAGGATGCAGTTGAAGCGATGGAAAAAGACGGCATTATAGAAGCTGTATCCATTGTTCTTGCCCCTCACTATTCTACGTACAGTGTTAAATCCTACAATGGACGTGCACAGGAAGAAGCTGACAAGCATGGAATCACCATTCGTTCAGTTGAAAGCTGGTATGATGCTCCTGGATTCATCGATTATTGGAAAGAAAAAATCAATGAAGAATACGCAAAAATGAGTGAAGAAGAAAAACAGAAAGCCTGTCTGATCGTTTCTGCTCATAGCTTGCCAATGAAAATTCTCGAAGGGGGAGACCCTTACCCTGATCAGCTGAAAAAAACGGCTGAACTAATTTCTGATGCCACTGGGATTACTCAGTATGAAATCGGTTGGCAAAGTGAAGGCAATACGCCTGATCCGTGGATTGGGCCGGATGTTCAAGACTTGACAAGTGAGCTTTACAATGAAAAAGGATATACATCTTTTGTATATGCTCCAGTCGGATTCGTATCTGATCATCTTGAAGTTCTATACGACAATGATTATGAATGTAAGGTTGTCTGTGATGAAATTGGTGCGAATTATTACCGTCCTGAAATGCCTAACACTCATCCAAAGTTTATCCGTACACTGGCAAACGTTGTATTAGACAAAGTGAAAGAGCAGGGATAATATGTCTGAACCAAAACAGGTCGTCATTATCGGCGGTGGGATCTCCGGACTGACGGCCGCTTACTACTTACAAAAAGAAAAGCAAAATGGAAATCTACCGATTGATATTCAATTGTTAGAGGCAAGCGACCACCTAGGCGGTAAAATCGACACGGTACAAAGAGATGGGTTCACTATTGAACGGGGGCCTGACTCTTTCCTGGCTCGTAAAGAAAGTGCAGCAAGATTAGCTCAGGCGGTTGGTTTAGGAGATCAGCTCGTGCCTAATGGTACGGGTCAGTCATACATTCTTGTCAACGGGAAGCTTCACCCAATGCCGAGTGGGTCCTTTATGGGAATCCCGACAAGAATCCGTCCATTCCTTTTCTCAGGCTTATTCAGTCCTACGGGCAAAATTAGAGCCGCCCAGGACCTTGTAAAGCAAAAGAAACAAATAGATGGAGATCAATCTCTTGGGTTGTTTTTCCGCCGCAGGCTGGGAAATGAAGTGGTAGAGAATTTGATCGAGCCTCTTTTATCAGGGATTTATGCAGGCGATATCGATGAGTTAAGTCTGCAGTCGACTTTCCCGATGTTTTATGACTTTGAACAACATTATGGAAGCCTGATCAAGGGATTAAGAAAGAAATATCCTATGAAAAAGCCGAAAAAAGGTGAGAAGAAACCAAGTATGTTCCGTACCCTTGAAAATGGTCTTGGCTCGCTTGTTAATGCAATTGAGGACGCCCTTGATCCTGGAGTTGTTCAAAAGAACATCCAAGTGAACCACATAGAGAAACATAAAGAAGGTTATCACTTATTGCTTAGTAATGGAACTGTCCAAGAAGCAGATGCGGTTATTCTTGCTGTCCCTCACTTTGCGGCACAACGAATGTTGACTCAATATGAATTCATGGCTCCTTTTAAAGAAAAGAATGCCACCTCTGTAGCCAACGTTGCTATGGCGTTTGATGCTTCAGCTATTAAAAAAGATATCGATGGTACAGGATTTGTCGTATCTCGAAACAGTGATTTTCGAATAACAGCATGTACATGGACGCATAAAAAGTGGCCGCATTCCACACCAGAAGGTAAAGTGTTGCTGCGCTGCTACGTCGGAAAACCAGATGACCAAGAAGTGGTCGACTTATCGGATGAAGAAATTGTTGAAATCTGTCTTCGAGATTTGAACCAGACGATGGACATTACGGAGCGTCCTGACTTTTCGATCGTAACACGCTGGCATGATGCGATGCCTCAATACAAAGTCGGTCATAACGAACGGTTAGAGACCATTACCGGTGAAATGAAAGAGCACCTCCCAGGTGTTTATCTCGCTGGTGGTTCCTATCGAGGTATCGGACTTCCAGATTGTATCGATCAGGGAGAAGCAGCTGTACAACAAGTACTAGACTATCTTCAATAATTATTCTAAAAACTGCTGTGGGATCACAGCAGTTTTATTGTTTTTGAACTTGTCAGTGCTTGATTTCTTTGCATTAGGAGATAATACATAAAATAGCAATGTTATTGAAGAACTTGCTTCGAGATTTTCCAGCCAACCCTAACACTTATCACGCAACGGACCTTAGAAAGCCTAGACAGTGAGTCTTCAGGGAATAGGAGGATTTAGTTAGAGATCGAAGTCGTGTTAAGGTCCACTTGAGCTACATAGATAGGAATCAACTGAATTTTAAGTTCTTTATTTTGTGAAAAGACTTGCAACAAATTGGAAGGATTAGTATGATTTTATATGGAAGCGTTTTCAATGTTTGCTAGATTATCAGTAGGGGGAATAAGTATGGCTACGATTGAAGATGTAGCAAAATTGGCTGGGTTATCCAGAACAACCGTATCCCGCGTGATCAACGACCAGCCTTATGTCACAGAAGAGAAAAAACAGCGAATCATCCAAGCCATGAATGATCTTGGTTACGTCCCCAATTCATCAGCCCGCAGACTCAGAAGTCAACGTACAGAAACCATCGCCGTACTCTTACCAAGAATAACAAACCCGTTCTTTGGAAATTTAATTGAATCAATGGAAGAGAAGGCCTCTGAATGGGGTTATCAAGTTATTGTTTGTCAAACTCATGATTCCGAGAAAAAAGAGATGGATTATTTACAGCTGTTAAAAACAAAACAAGTAGATGGAGTCATTATGGCCTCCATCATAAATAATTGGGACGATGTTGAACCATATTTAGAATCAGGACCAATCGTTGTTTGCAACGAGTACATGGAAGGCACACCTGTTCCAACTGTGCATATGGATCATAAAAAGGCGTCCTATGAAGCCACTTTACACTTGATGGAGCAAGGATGTAATCATATTGCGTATGTTAGCGGCGGGCCTAATAGTCATTTGACATCCCAGCGTAGAAAAGGGTTCGAGGAAGCACTAAAAGATAAGGGTACAACCAAGATAGAGGACTTGAATATTGATTGGGCCCTTGATGTCAAAGATGGGCAGAAGGTCTTTCATTTCATTAAAGAAAATCATCCATATATTGATGGGGTTTTTACAGGATCAGATGAAGTAGCGGCAGGAATTATATATGAAGCAAGCCAAAATGATTGGGAAATCCCTCACGACCTGGCTGTGGTCGGGTTTGATAATCAAATGATCTCACTGTTAATGGTTCCTTCAGTTACAACAGTGGAACAGCCTGTTAAGCAGATGGCCAACAAAGCAGTAGAAATATTACTGCAGCAGTTGTTGCATCCGGGGACCCATTATCCAAGAGAATATGTGTTTGATCATGAACTGCTTATTCGTAATTCAACTAAAAGAAGAAAATTATCTGTACACTAAAATCCACTTCGTGTGGATTTTTTTGTTATTAAAAAAGTTCCAAGCCCAGACCTTGTGCTAGGGACTGACTAACTTTCATTCATTTACACAATTCATATATGACTTTCAATTAGAAAGATTCGGATCGAAGTTATTTTTGCCCTCACATTCTAGCTATTGATCTCTTCTTTTCTAACTAGTCAGAGGATATCGTACTTTTTGATAGTGTATATTATAAACAATCAATGAGGTGACATCATGAATAATTTTTTACAATATAATCCGACAAAGCTTTACTTTGGTAGAGGACAAATTGAACAGATTTCAAATGAATTAAAAAAAGGTTTGAAAGTTTTAATTATATATGGTGGAGGAAGCATTAAGCGTAATGGGGTCTACAATGACGTCATGGATAAGTTGAAAGAGGTTGACGCAGAGATCCATGAACTGTCAGGTGTCGAGCCTAATCCTCGGTTAAAGACAGTGAGGAAAGGTGTAAAGCTGTGCAAACAAGAAGGAATTGATTTTCTTTTGGCTGTTGGCGGCGGGAGCGTCATTGATTGTACGAAGGCTATTGCCGCTGGAGCAGTTTACGATGGAGATGTATGGGACTTAATTACACAAAAAGCTCCGATAGAACGTGCGCTTCCCATTGGCACGGTGTTAACTTTAGCAGCAACAGGCTCAGAAATGAATGACGTGTCTGTAATTACGAATTGGGAAACAAATGATAAGCTCGGATGGGGCTCTCCACACGTATATCCCACATTCTCTATCTTAAATCCTGAGTACACATTTACTGTACCTGAGGATCAGACGGTTTACGGCATAGTAGACAGCATGTCCCATGCCCTTGAGCATTATTTCCACCGTACGTTCAACACCCCAATGATTGACGGGTTTATCGAATCGTTACTTCGTACTGCCATTGAAACGGGACCAAAGCTCATGAAGAACCTGCAGTCCTTCGAATATCGGGAAACGATGATGTACTTAAGTACCACAGCTTTCAATGGTACTCTAATGAATGGTACAGATGGAGGAGACTGGGCTACTCATAGGATTGAGCACGCTGTTTCTGCCATCTATGATATTCCACACGGTGGCGGACTGGCGATTCTTTTCCCTAACTGGCTTGAGCATGTTTTAGAAGAAGATCCCAGCCGTGTGAAACAGTTGGCGGTTAATGTTTTTGGTGTCGATCCTGCAGGTAAAGAAGATAAACAGGTCGCTCTTGAAGGTGCTGCAGCACTGAGGAAGTTCTGGACATCATTAGGCGCACCAAGCACCTTCAAGGATTATGATATTACCGATCAGGATTTTGACTCCATTGTAGAGAAAACCTTTATTAAACCAGGGGTAGGCACCTATAAGGAGCTAAATAGTGAGAACGTGAAGGAGATCTTGAAGAGCTCTCTATAAAACCTAATATAAGCAATTATCCTTGTATAAGTTTCATGCGCAGGCTGCCGAGTTTTTGACCCGGCAGCCTGCTTTTTTATGAAGTAAAGGGAGTTATCCTATTTTTATTGGAAAGAATAAAGGCAACTCTTTGGTTAGGAGTGAACTGGATGGAAGATCAACTCAGTTTACCTGCAGATCAATTAAGTATTATCATTACGGCTGTTATTATCGGGACGCTTGGAAGAGTATGGTTACTAAAAGAAGATTATCGTCAATACCCGAGTTATCCAAATGGGTACTTGATCCATTTAATTACAGGTTTTGTCGCTTCGGCTCTAGGGGCTGTAGCTATTCCTGCCTTAATGAGTAAAAACTTTGTGGCCGTCACATTTTTAACTCTCGCATTACAACAATTTAGAGACGTTAGGAAAATGGAGAAAGAAAGCTTGAGTGAATTAGAAAATACAGAGTACACCTATCGAGGGGATGCTTATATTGATGGGATCGCTAAAACGTTTGAAGCAAGAAACTATATTGCATTCATTACTTCGTTTGTCGTGTCTTTAACTATATCTTCCTTGTCCTTTCAACTCGCTTTTGCTACAGCTGTTGGTGTTTTGATCGGTCTCGTTGTGCTTTTTTTCCTTAAGCATTTCACCAAAGGTAAAAGTATTGGTGATATTGCTCAAGTCGAGGAAGGAAGGGTAGAAGTTAAGGACTCAAGTCTGTTTGTTGATGGAATCTTCGTCAGTAATCTCCTAGGCACGGACAATGCTGCCACTCTATTTAAAGAAGAAGGATTAACAGTGGTTATTTATCCAAACGAAAACCACTACCGAATCAATCTTGATAATTTCGGGCAAAGACAGGCTGCGTTGTTTGAAGCAACTAGAGCATTAGGAAATAAACGTTACCATTTTACAAGGAAAGACTATGAAAAGGGCCGGGTTGTAATTACGCTTGTGCCGATCAAGCAGGATATTGATGCCCTGATTGAGGTGGTCAAGAAGTGTCCACTTCTTGAAAGCACAAAAAAATCACATCGCGTAATGAAGACAGATGTAAAGGAGGAAAAGTAAATGGGCAGAGAGTCAACTATGAAGCCGCAATATGAAGTTTTAGCCTATGTAACGATTAAGAAGGAGCGAGTTCTTGCGAGCAGTTGTCTCACATTATTTGCTGAAAGTATGGAAGCTTCTAAGGAAATGACAGTGGATATTGCCAAAGCAATGAAAGCTGATGTTGTTCAGTTGAACAATGGAGATTATATGGTTATCCGTGTATAGGTTGGTAGATTAATTTCTAAAGCCTTTTTGTTCTTCACAGGAATGAGCGGAAATGGAACTCTGCAAAGGTAAAATTGAGGAGGTAGAGATTGGAAGATGGAACATTCGGAAAATGAACAAAAAGTAGGGAGATGGTGCTTAGTCAGCATGGCATCCATTCCTTTAGTCATGACTCTAGGGAACTCTATGTTAATCCCTGTACTACCGATATTTGAAAAGAAAGTGGACATTACTTCTTTTCAGTCCAGTATGATCATTACGAGCTATTCGTTAGCTGCCATTTTTTTAATACCTGTCGCGGGATATTTGTCCGACCGTTTTGGTAGAAAGATAGTCATTCTGCCTAGTTTAATTCTTGCTTTGATAGGAGGAATCATCGCAGGATTTGCTTCTTGGAAAGGGAATGACCCTTATACATGGATTCTGATTGGACGTATTCTTCAAGGTATCGGAGCAGCTGGAGCGACGCCTATCATTCTCCCTTTAGTAGGGGACCTTTATAAAGGAAATGATGAAAAAACAAGTTCTTGCCTTGGATTGATCGAAACCTCGAATACCTTTGGAAAAGTATTAAGTCCAATTTTAGGAGCAGCTTTTGCTGCGTTTTTATGGTTTCTTCCGTTTTTTTCAATATCCTTTTTCAGTTTGATATCTATAGTACTTGTCTTCTTTTTTATTAAAGTTCCGAAGAAAAAAGACGAACCTGTGAAATTTAAAGCTTTTGCACGTAAAACAAAAGACATTTTTAAAAAAGAGGGCAGATGGATTTATACCGTATTTTTAGTCGGTGTTTATTTAATGTTTCTGTTATTTGCTGTCTTGTTCTTTTTATCGGATATTCTTGAGAAAATCCACGATATTTATGGAGTTAAGAAAGGATTAATTCTTGCAGTTCCACTCCTCGGATTATGTGGAGCCTCCTATATAGCTGGAAAGAAAATTAAAGATAACCTTAAAACAATGAAGAGAGTTTTAATGATCAGCTTGATTGTAATTTCAGGCAGTGTCGTTTTCGTCGGGTACACGAGCGAAAAGTTGATACTGCTCCTTGGAGTCACAAGTTTGTTCGGCATCGCTATGGGAGCTACCCTGCCTGTACTGGATGCTCTAATAACTGAGGGGATTGAAAAAGAAGAAAGAGGAACCATTTCTTCTTTTTACAGCTCAGCAAGGTTCGTTGGAGTTGCTTTTGGGCCCCCTGGTATGTCGCTTGTAATGGATAAATTTTTGAATATAAGCTTTTTTATAGCGGGTGGAGTCGGGCTCTTATTACTGTGGTTAGTCTTGAAATTTATCGAGAGTTCGAAATCTGAAAAGGGGCAAGGGAATACAGAAAATGCGTTTGCTTAATAGTGGGCTATGTGCTTTCATTGATATCTCTTTCAAATAAGCGTGCAATTTCAAACGCCAATATTAGAGATGGGTTATACCCGTTATTTTCCAGATAGAAAATGGTTTGTCTGCTTACGCCAGCTTTTTTCACTCCTAGAACAAAAAAGGTAAACTATTTTTTACATTGAGCTAAAAATAGTTTACCTATATGCCATTGCAAATAAAAACCCTGGCATAAGCCAGGGGGAAGGGATAAACAACTTAGGTGACCCAACCATGTAAGAATCATCCGTGATTCTACATCTGTTTGAACATTATCTTTTCTTGAAGGACAATTCTTTAGGGAATCCGTTTCCTTCTTTCCTTCGTTTTGGTTAAGTCCAATTTAAATCATTTTCCTTCGGTTTACACTCTTTCAAAAGAAATGATCGTACTAGGTGGTTCTCTTTGTTAGACTACCTCACATCATGGTGCTGACTATCGGTTTTCTGTCTAAAGGGGTCATCGCCCTTCATTAGAGACACCCATTGTCTACTTTGTAACTGTAGACCTGTTGGCCGCCTGACCATTCCAAGGCTGATTTTCCATCCTTTCCACAGGATTAGTGTTCCTTCATTTGGCCGGCGCCTTCGTTCGTTTGGAAACGAACTCGCGATGGTTGAGTCACCTAAGTTGTTTAAGTTTTTTTGTTATCTTCTTTACACTTTTATTATACCACCTTTTCTCTTAGTAGTCATGCTGAGTTGTGACAACTTTGTAAACGTTTACATTCTGTTATAGAACAAAAAAATAAGCAGCTGATGTCAGCTGCTCCATATTCTTATGTTCCAATTTTATTCTTTTGTGGAATACTAGAATTATCGAGCAGGGTGGTCGCATTCATCACACACATTACCGTAGCAGTCAGCCTTTTCTTCTATTACATTACCGCAGCTTGTGCAGTGTTTTTTAGGCAGGTTACGGAAAAATTCAATAACGTTCATCATAAGGAATCCCCTCCAAATTATTTTAATATTTTGAATGTAAAGTCATTGTATTATAACAATATGCAGAAATCAACCACCTGTTATAAAACAATGTGCAATTAGTAAAAAAGAACCAGGGAGTGTTGGATATGAAAGTGACAGTTATAGGCTATTGGGGCGCTTATCCTGCAACTGGAAGTGCCACCTCAGGCTATTTGTTTGAGTCAGATGGATTTACTATGCTTGTGGATTGCGGAAGCGGGGTGCTTTCCCGATTACAGCAGTTCAAAAAAGTAACAGATCTTGATGCCGTGTTACTCTCTCATTATCATCATGATCATATTGCTGACATCGGTCCTCTTCAATATGCATGTCTAGTACAAAACACGCTGAATGAAACAGATGAAATTCTTCCGATTTATGGACATGAAGAAGACTACGAGAAATTTCAACTATTGACTCATCAATATACAGAAGGAGTTGCTTACGATCCTGAAGGTTCTTTACAGATTGGTCCTTTTACCATTGATTTTCAAAAAACGGTGCATCCCGTTTCTTGTTATGGTATGCGAATTACGGACGGAAAAGGAACGGTTGTTTACACAGCGGATACAAGCTATTTTTCTGAGTGGGCGGATTTTGCCAAAGACGCGGATTTGTTAATTACAGACACAAACTTTTACAAAGGAATGGACGGACAAGGCCCTGGACATATGACAAGTGTCGAAGCGGCCACAATAGCATCTAAAGCAGAGGTTGGGACATTGTGGCTCAGTCATTTACCTCATTTTGGTCAGCTGGTGCGCTTAAGACAGGAAGCAGAAGATAAATTTAATGGTACAATCCAATTGGCAGAAGAAGGGTTGTCCTGGTCGCATTAATGGGGATAGATAAATTGTCTTATTCTGTCGAAACTATTACAATATGTAGGTAGAGACAGGGAATGAGAAAGGATGAGATGTATGCTTTTTATCGACCATGAGGGAATCAACGACCCTAGGATCAATTTAGCTATTGAAGAATATGCGTTAAAGAATCTCGATATTAATGACACGTATCTGCTCTTCTATATCAATGAACCTTCGATTATCATTGGGAAGAACCAGAACACAGTTGAGGAAATTAACACGAATTACGTCGAGGATCACAACATACATGTTGTTCGACGCCTTTCTGGTGGTGGAGCAGTGTATCATGACCTAGGTAACTTGAACTTCAGCTTTATTACGAAAGATGATGGAGATAGCTTCCACGATTTTGCGAAATTCACTAAGCCTGTTACAGAGGCACTGAAGAAACTCGGTGTCAATGCAGAATTATCCGGACGCAATGACATCGTCGCTGAAGATGGCAGAAAAATCTCAGGAAATGCGCAGTTTTCCACAAGAGGCCGAATGTTCAGTCATGGAACTCTGATGTTTGATTCTGAGATTGAGAATGTTGTATCCGCATTAAATGTGAAAACAGAAAAAATAAAATCAAAAGGAATTAAATCAATCCGCAGTCGTGTGGCAAACATTTCCGAATTCCTTGAGGAAAAAATAACGATGGAGGAGTTTAAGAACCTCATCCTTCGTTATATATTCGATGTGGAAGATGTAAAAGATGTCCCTCAGTACAAGCTGACAGAAGAAGATTGGGAAAAAATCTATCAGCTGGCAGAAGAACGCTACAAAAACTGGGATTGGAACTATGGAAAATCACCGAAATTCAACATCCAGCATACAAAACGAATTGAAGGAGCAGGAAGTTACGATATTCGTCTTGATGTAACAAAAGGATATATTCAAAACGCAAAGATTTTCGGTGACTTCTTCGGAGTCGGAGATATCAGCGAGATTGAGGAAACCTTGATTGGTACACCGTATAACCGACAAGCTATATCAGAAGCCCTTGGAGATATGGATATTTCTCATTACTTAGGAAAAATCACAAAAGAAGACTTTTTGGATATGGTTTATTAGTTAGAAGGCAGGCTTTTTAAAAAGCCTGCCTTTTCTAGTCTTCTACATCTGTTAAATAGTTGAATAAATGAAATGTACAGTGAAGCTTTTTGTAAAACAATATCGATCTATGAACTTTCTTGAATGTTAATTTTCAGTATATTATAATTAGAGTGAAAATTTATTAGCACATAATGAATGACCATTCATTCATTAAGCGAAGGGGGAGCAAGATTTGAATCTAAGTGAACAGCTGTCCAAAACAGCAGAATTGCATCCTGATAAGGAAGCTTACATATTTCAAGATGATCGTGTAAGCTATCGAAGTTTTGATGCTTCTGTAACTAAGTTTGCTTCTAGACTCACAGAATTAGGATACGGCAAGGGCGATCATTTAGCCTTAGTCAGTGGAAACAGTCCATTATTCATGATTGGTCTGTATGGTGCTTTACGTGCAGGTCTTACAGTCATTCCAATTAATCCGACTTATACCGCTGATGAGATGAGCTATATTTTGAAAAATGGTGATGTTAAAGTTGTGATCACGATGGATGTCCTGCTTGAGAAATTTGAGCATATGGATGAGCAGCTCGAAGTCTATCACTATTTTGTAGCCGAAACAGGAGTAGGTATCGATTTGTCCAAATCTCCTTTATCCTTAAAATTGAAACCGTTTACAGAAGCGGTGGAAGAAGGAAGTTTGACTTATGACCGTCCATCGCTGGATGGGGAAGAGGTGGCAGTCATTCTTTATACTTCAGGTACGACTGGAAAGCCAAAAGGAGCGATGCTGACCCACAACAACCTGTATTCAAACGCAGTAGATGTTGCTGATTACTTGAGGTTTAACTCAGAGGATCGAGTCATTGCTACGCTGCCTATGTTCCATGTTTTTTGTTTGACCGTAGCCTTGAATGCTCCGCTCATGAGCGGGGGGACAGTCCTGGTTGTCCCTAAATTCTCTCCTCAGGATGTATTTGCCATCGCTGAAAAATATAAAGCTACTGTATTTGCTGGGGTTCCAACCATGTACAATTATTTACTTCAAACTGGAAAAGAGCAAACTGACACGTTCAACAATATGAGAATTTGCGTATCTGGCGGATCCTCGATGCCAGTCGCCTTATTAAATTCTTTTGAAGAACAGTTTAATGTCCGCGTATCGGAAGGCTATGGGTTATCAGAAGCTTCGCCGGTCACAGCCTTCAATCCTCTGGACCGCCCTCGAAAAGCGGGATCGATCGGTACAAACATTAGTAACGTTGAAAATAAAGTCGTCGATGAATTAGGAGAAGAAGTTCCCACCGGTGAAGTCGGTGAACTGATCGTTAAGGGACCTAACGTGATGAAAGGGTATTATAAGCTTCCAGAAGAAACCGCTGTAACGATCCGTGATAGTTGGCTATACACAGGAGACATGGCTCGCATGGATGAGGAAGGATATTTCTATATCGTAGATCGTAAGAAAGATATGATTCTGGTAGGTGGGTACAACGTTTATCCTCGTGAAGTGGAGGAAGTCCTCTATAATCATCCGGATGTAACGGAAGTAGCTGTAGTCGGTGCCCCGGACCCAGAGCTTGGCGAAACGGTTATCAGCTTTGTTGTCTCAAATAACCCCACGTTGACAGAAGCAGAATTGATGGAGTACTGCCGTGAGCATTTAGCCAAATATAAACTTCCATCTCGTGTTGAATTTATGAGGGAATTACCTAAAAATACAACAGGAAAGATTTTGAGAAAAAATTTACGCGAGCAGTTGGCGCAGTCATAAAAAGAATAGGCTAGTCTTCGAGCAATTCCGGTAACATGGAGTTGCTTATTTTTTTGAAACATCATAGCGGGAATGACCGTACATGTAATCAAGGAGGGTTGAAATTATGAAAAGATTCCATCAACAGTTGACAGAAGTGAGAAAGCGTACGTTTTACCATGACCGACTTAAACGTGAGATTACTCAGCTAATCAAAGAGCTAGAAAACTTAAAAGAGCAGGAGCAGCAATTTTTACATATCTTAGACCAAGAAGAGGAAGACGTAGAAAAGCTTGAAAGAGTCAGCTTCACTAATTTATTTGCCACCTTATCTGGGAATAAGGTAGAACGAGTGGAAGAAGAGGAACGTGAAGTAGTGGAGGCGCGGCTAAAATGGAGAGAAGCTCATCATTCTGTTCAGGAGGTGGAACAGGAACTCCAAAGGTTAAGAGAGCAGTTGAATCGTTTAGGTGACCCAGATAAGGATTATGAGCGTCTGCTTCAACAAAAGAAAACATTTTTGATTGAACAGGGGGAAGCACAAGGCCAGCGATTACTTGAGCTGTCAGAAAACCGCTCCGAGGTTTTGGCAGAAATTGAAGAAATCAATGAAGCTTTATCTGCGGGAAAACGAGCGGTGACCGCCTTGGGCGAAGCTTCAATATCCCTTGACAGTGCGGAAAATTGGGGAACTCTTGATATGCTCGGAGGAGGGATGCTCACTACCGCCGTAAAACATTCTCGTGTGGATGACGCAAATTCTGCCGTTCATTCTGCACAACGACATTTGCGGAAGTTCGCAAGAGAGATAGATGATTTAGGTACCTATTATAATCATCGGGTGGAAATCTCGGGAGGATTGACGATTGCTGACTATTTTTTGGACGGATTGATCGTGGACTGGTTTGTGCAAAATCGTATCCAAACTTCACAGGATGAGGTTAGAAAAATAAGAAGTAAGACTCATGCCGTTATTATGGACTTAGAGTCATTGAGAGAGCAATTTGTAGGAGAACAAAAGAAACTGGAGGATGAACAAAGGAGGATCTTAGAACCCTCCATATAAGAAGGAGGTATGATGTCATAAACTAGAAATTTCGCAACCTCTTGCGGTCTTCCGCAAAAGTTTTTCGGTGAAGGTCGAACATCTATATATTAAAATAGAAATAGATAAGCGGTGATGCTTATTGATCTCATTACTATTTATGATCTGGTTGTCATAAATAGGTCAGTAATGAAAATTGCTGATGAGTGTATGAAAAAGCTTCTTCTCGTCTCGGAGAGCTTTTTCAAAATTAATTCCCTCACTCAAAAGTTAACCAGTCGTCTCTTTTGGCCAATGCTCTTCGTGAGCATTGGCACTTTTTTTTCCTCTAAATTTTCCCGCTGATTAATCAGGTTTTTGGTATGTGACCATGAATTCTTCTCTTGTCATATAATAGTCCCGGTTTGGGCGATCTGGTAACAATCCAAGCTTCTCAAGCTTATAATAATTTATCCGCTTAAAAGGATCATGATCAATGACAGGCAGCTCCTTCGTCTCTTTCATGTAGTGATCAACGGCCCTCTGGACTAGATCGATTTCATGGGCGAGACCTCGGTCTTCTTCTTCAAACAATTCATAAGTCTCCCGTGACATGTAGTAATTTTTCTCAGGTATGGCATGAAGGTAAGGGGAGAGCAGTTCATAATCCAACGTCAAATCCTCTTTGATTAGCACACTGAGAGGTACTTCGGAGGGTTTATCGTCGGCATAAGCATGCACGGCTTTGCGGACTTCATGAATGGATAAATCACGGACTTCCAAAGATTGCTCTTTGTTTTTATGCTGTTGTTTTTTCTTACGTTTCCACACGATTTTTTCCTCCTTTTAAGCATGAGTGAAATTTACAGGGGGTGTTCGATTTGAAAGATATTCAACCCGAACTCGAGTTTTTTACGCTTCTGAATCCGGACTTCGGTCGAGAGGAAAGGAAAGATACGGAAGAACTATTATCAAAATGGTAATAAACTAGCTTAATTGTAGTATATCAGAGTTGAAAAAATTGCACATTTTTAAAAAGTTTAGACTTTTTGTTCATCTTTTGGTAAATTTAAGAAGATAAGCGGCACGTTCTGCCTAAAGGAAGGGCTGCCGCCAATTAAGTGGAAGGGATGTTGATATTGGATGGAATATGCTCAAAGAAAAGAATATGAAATTAATCCTCAAACGATGGCTTTGATTGCAAAGTACGATGATTGTGGACAAGTCATCACTCAAGTGGTCGAACGAGGAAACCGTTTTGAAATAACTAAATGTCCAAGCCAGGTTGTCGATGATTCATGTCGTTATTTTGCCAGCAGTCTTGAAGGACGTATCTTAGGTACAAAGCAAGTGACAAGCTATACACACAAACCCCCGATTGTCATTTCTGAAGCAATGGGTATCTATTTCTTTCCTATCATCTCCCCGAAACGTAAAGAATGCTCCTGGGTCGCCCACAAGTATATCCGCTCTTATCAAGGCGAATCTGACCATACCACGACCATTCAATTTTCCAATGGAGTTAATTTGAATCTCCCCGTGTCTGTAGGAATGTTTGCCAATCAAGTGCAGCGTACCGCACACTTCCGGGTTATCCTTGAAGATCGTTTGAATGATCGGCCTGGGGTTCAGGAGACTTCGAGTGAGAGGATTGCTGAGACTTTCTCATAAGCTCGAACAAGATCAGTTCCACCTTTTTTCTGATGGCCGGATTGAAATAGTTCCGCTTCTCTTCATAGCCATGAGCCAAGAACAAGAAAGAGGTAAACGAGTCGTTCCTCCCTGATTCCACTACCTGCAGCTTCTGGCGATCCATTTGTAAGCGTAGATGTTTCCGCTCTTCTCTTGCCTCTAGCTCCATTTTTCCTAACAGTTCCATGTATGGTTCTTTTATTTTAAACTTCCCCTGTTCAAAATGTTTTCTGTCCTGACGGATGACAGCGATAGCCATGGATAAAAATAAATAGCGGGAAGCGAGATCAAGTTCTTTCTGTTTTAAGTACCTCATGCTATTCTCCTCCATATACGAACGTGTGTTCTTGTTTGTATTATACCACGCTAAACGGGTGATTATGCAAGAGAATTTGGTGAAAGGCTAAAAATGGCAAATTGGGAAAGGATAGTTATTAGGACAATGTCTTGGTAGGCAGATGCACGGGTTTCGTTTAAAATAAAGGAAAAGCATACACTGGTTATCGGTGTGGGACAAGGAGCAGTCTCGCCTTATGTACTTATTATCCGTATCTATCGATCGTTGGAAGAGAATGGCTGAAAACGATCAATTATTTGAATACATTATTAATCAGTTAGAAAAGCTGGAAAGTTTCGGGCCGCTGCCCGGAATATTGTTCCCGATGCTGGAGGCTTTTTTACCACTCTTGCCTCTAGTTGCATTTGTGCTGGCAAACTCAGTCGTCTATGGACTTTTTAAAGGGTTTCTGTACTCTTGGATTGGGGCAGTCGTCGGAGCAATTATAGTTTTTCTAGTCATAAGAAGCCTTGGTGACAAAAAGTTTTTCCGGTTTATCACAAAACACCGCCAGGTTCAGCGGGTCATAACCTGGGTAGAGGAGCATGGGTTCGGTCCTTTGTTTATCCTTATGTGTTTTCCGTTTTCCCCTTCTTCAATCATTAACGTCGTATCAGGGTTATCAAAGGTCAGCAAACAACAGTTCATCCTCGCTGTTTTATTAGGGAAATCGGTCATGATTTTCACAATAGCTTATGTCGGAAGCAGCATAGCCTCTTTTGCCCAAAACCCGGTAAAAGCGATTGTAGTAGGTATATGTATCCTTCTGTTTTGGATTCTCGGTAAATATATAGAGAGACGAATCCATAATAAAGCGAAACGTCAAGCGTACACGAGTGATTAAGTTTAGTCCAGGACGGGTAAAATGTTGGTAGAACAAGACCTGGAGGATTAAACGATGAAAAAAAAATATCAAAAAGCCATACGAACCATTTTGTTCGCTTTGCTGCTGGCTTTTGTATTCCGATCCTTTATGTTCGCCAGCTATATCGTCGATGGTGAATCGATGGAGCCGACCCTTTATGACGGCAATTTACTAATGGTCAATAAAGTTGTCTACGATTGGAAAGACATAAGGAGACAGGATGTTATTGTTTTCCACGCAAACGAAAAAGAAGATTATGTGAAACGAGTTATCGGAGTCGGTGGCGATGAAATAGAAGTGAAGCATGATCAGCTCTATGTGAACGGGGAACTGGTGGAGGAACACTACCTAGATTCATTGCGTCCGAACGATGGACTGCCTTTCACACATGATTTTTCATTGGAAGAAGTGACTGGAAAGAAAAAAGTTCCTGAAGGACAGCTGTTTGTCATGGGAGATAACCGCAGAGATAGTCTGGACAGCCGTTACTTCGGTTTTGTAAACATCGAGACTGTCGTCGGAAAAGTAGATGTCCGTTACTGGCCATTCTCCCAAGTAGCTTTACAGTTTAATTAAAGAACATGTGACCGTCCTATGGGCGGTTTTTTTTATTGAAGGCAAACCTGAGCGGAAAGTGAGCCGTTTCCCTGAACCCTTCCACTGAATTCAGCGTAGGAAGGATTAGTAGCTTACAGTCTCTTGTTCTTAAACTGGTAGTTTGCACTCTAAATCACACATAGTAGGACTTAAAAATTGTAAGACTTGGTAACCGACGCACCTTCTGAAAAATGATAAAATAAAAGATATGATTCAATAAAAAGGAGCGGAAGAATATGGGGATGCGTTTGTTGCTCGGACGTTCCGGAGCAGGAAAGAGTACACGCTGTTTAGAAGAAATAGAGTCGGAACTGAAAGCGGATCCTAAGGGGAATTCGATTGTTTATATCGTCCCTGACCAAATGACTTTTCAACAGGAATATGCCCTATTGAAGCGGGAGGGAGTAGAAGGGTCGATTCGTGCCCAGGTGTTCAGTTTTTCCCGTTTAGCTTGGAGGGTACTTCAAGAAACGGGCGGCGGCACAAAGAAGTTTATTACCTCCACAGGGGTCCAAATGATGCTAAGAAAAATAGTCGAAGAGCGGACTTCAGACTGGAGAGTGTTTCAAAAAGCGGTAGAAAAGCAAGGGTTCATAGAACAGCTGGAAGGGATGATTACGGAATTTAAACGATACCGCATCACTCCGGAAGATCTTCATGTTCAAATGAATACCCTTGACCAGTTTGTTCATACGACTAGCCAAGAACAAGGATTAAGAGATAAGCTGGATGATTTATCTTATATTTATGACCGACTTGTCGATGCGCTTAGAGAGCAGTACATAGATAGCGAAGATCAGCTGCAGCTGCTCGCCAGTAAAATACCGGAAGCTTCATTTTTGGAAGGAGCCGATATTTATATTGATGGCTTTCATAGCTTTACTCCTCAGGAATATGAAGTTATTGAAGCTTTGTTAAGAAAAGTAAAGAATGTTCATGTGACTTTGACAACAGAAAAACCGGAGAATGGTATCAACCCTGAGCTTGATTTGTTTCATGAAACGAAGGAAACATACTTGAAGCTGCAGGAACTTACCTATGAGGCTGGGGAAAAGATTGACGAGGTAGAAGTTCTTGATCATACACAAGGACGTCTAAAGGGACGCTCAGCTTTTTTACATTTAGAAAAGTACTTTGAAGAACGTCCTGCCCCTTCCTATGAAGGAGAAGTCCCGATCAAAGTGGCAGAGGCGGTCCACCCTCGGGCTGAAATTGAGGGGGTCGCTCAGGAAATCCTGAGACTTGTCCGCGATGAAGGCTACCGTTTCAAGGATATGGCGATTTTAATGCGAGAGCCGGAGGTCTATCATAGTCTGATTGAAACTTTGTTTGATGATTACAATATCCCTGTTTTTATTGATGAGAAACGAACGATGCTCAACCACCCTATGGTTGAGTTGATCCGTTCTGCTCTTGATGTCATAGACGGTAATTTCAGATATGATGCGGTTTTCCGATTATTGAAGACAGGCTTTATTCCAGCAACGGATGCCAATTATCCGTTGACGGAAGATGCGATAGATGAACTGGAGAATTATGTGCTTGAATATGGTATTCGTTCGAGGGGCCAGTGGTTTTCGGATAACGATTGGATCTACCAGCGTTTCCGAGGATTCGATCAGGCTTCTCAAACCGATGATGAAAAAGGAAAGCAAGAGAGAATCAACGCTTATCGAAACCAAGTGCGTAATGCGCTGGAAGAGTTCGATAAGAATATACGTGAAGCAAAAACAATCACTGAACGTGCCGAAGTGATGTATGTTTGGCTAGAACACTTGCGCGTGCCTCAGCGTTTGGAACAGTGGCGTGAATACTATGATGAAGCAGGCGAAATTGAGCGCGGCCGAGAGCAGGAACAAGTGTGGGATGCTTTTCTTCAACTGTTGGATGAAATCGTAGAAATGGCTGGAGAAGAAAAAATGTCGTTACAGCTGTTTCGCAATACCATTGAAAGTGGTCTGGAGTCGCTCACATTCGCTCACGTGCCTCCGAGTATGGACCATGTCATTGTTGGAAGCGTCGATCGCTCAAGAATTACAGGAATTAAAGCTGCCTTTCTGTTAGGAGTAACCGACGGCATGTGGCCGATGAAACCACCAAGTGATGGAATGATTTCTGAACAAGAGCGTACGCTGCTTGCCGAACAGGGTCTCCTGCTCGCTGATGGAAGCAGTCGGCAGCTGCTCGATGACCGTTTTTATGTCTATTTAGCGTTAACTATGGCAAAAAATCGATTGTGGGTCAGCTATCCACTTAGTAATGAGGAAGGAAAGTCTAAAGTTCCTGCAACACTCATCCAGCGGATAGAAGAGCTTTTTCCTCATTGCAAAGAGCATGTTTTGCTGCAAGATCCTGATGATTTACATGAGGCGACACGTTTTATTACTAATCCGGTAAAAACAAGATCTGCGCTTACATCTCAGCTGGCAAGATATTTGAAGGGGTATCGAATGGAGCCGGTATGGTGGAGTGTGCTGAACTGGTACATTGAAGATGAAGAGCCTTTTGGGCTGACTAATCGTGTCCTGCAAAGCTTGTTCTACCAAAATAAGCCCGTGGATTTGTCGAAAGAAACGACGGAGCAATTATTCCAAAAGCAGCATAAAACAAGTGTCTCAAGACTTGAAACCTATCATCGCTGTTCCTATCAATACTTTGCAAGGCACAGCTTGAATTTAGAGGAGCGACGAACGTATAAGCTTGATGCACCAGATATCGGTCAGCTCTTCCACGAAGCCTTAAAGCAAATTACGGAGTGGGTTCAGGCTGAAGGCCGAGATTTTGCTCAATTGAATCATGGGGAAGCAAATCGTTATGCAGAGCGGGCAACTTATCAACTGGCCCCTATTTTGCAAAACCAGATTTTGCACAGCTCCAATCGTTATCAATACATTCAGAAGAAACTTCAGAGCGTTATTGCACGAGCAGCGTTTGTCTTGAGTGAACAGGCAAGAAAGAGTCAGTTCTCTCCCGTTGGTTTGGAACTCGGTTTTGGTACAGGAAAAGACGAGAAGCTGCCTCCATTATCCCTTGACCTCCCTAACGGATATGAATTGATGCTTCGAGGGCGAATTGACAGGGTGGACAAGGCGTTAACAGAAGATGATCTGTTTCTGAGAATCATCGATTACAAGTCCAGTGCCAAAGGACTGAGCCTTGTTGATGTGTACTATGGATTGTCCTTACAAATGCTTGCTTATCTTGATGTGGTACTAACTAATGCCGAGCTCTGGCTTGGATCTTCGGCTTCTCCAGCTGGAGTGCTTTACTTCCATGTGCATAATCCAATGATCTCAGGCAAGCAGATGCTGGATGATGCCCAAATAGAAGAGGAAATTTTTAAGAAGTTTAAAATGCAAGGGCTGCTCCTTGAAAATGAGCGCATCGTTCAAATGATGGACACAGGACTTGAGAAAGGGCACAGCCCAATCATTCCGGCAGGATTAAAAGCAAAGGGCGGTTTTTATAAAGGGTCGCAAACCGCAGGTGCCGAGCGATTCCAAGAACTAAACCAGTATATCCGCCAACTGATGAGTAATGCAGGTACAAGCATTACGGATGGAAAAGTAAACTTGAATCCTTATCAGCAGAAACAGCAGGTTGCCTGCAGTTTCTGTCCGTATCGCTCGGTTTGTCAGTTCGATCCGAGTTTAGAAGAAAATGAATATCGTAAACTTCAAGAAATGAAAGATGAAGAAGTGTTAGAGAAAATAGCTAGAAGAGAGGAGGATTCCTCATGGTAAGCTGGACAGAAGAGCAAGAGCGGGCGATTTATTCCCACGGTTCAAATATTTTAGTAGCTGCCGCAGCCGGATCTGGAAAAACAGCTGTACTAGTTGAACGTATTATCCAGAAACTGCTGCATAAAGAAGCTCCGGTCAATATCGATTCACTGTTGGTCGTGACGTTTACGAACGCTGCTGCCCAGGAGATGAGGAATCGGGTAGGGCAGGCACTAGCTCAAGCCCTTGAAGAAAACCCAGGGTCGCACCATTTGAAGAAACAGCTGTCCTTATTGCAGAATGCTTCCATTTCGACCTTGCACTCTTTTTGTATGGACGTCGTGAGACGATATGCATACATGCTTGATTTAGATCCAGGTTTTAGAATTGCGGATACGATTGAATCCGATTTGATTCAGCAGGAAGTCTTGGAGGACCTGTTTGAGGATTGGTACGGAAAAGAGGGGACTGAGCAGGAACGCTTCTTTGATGTGGTCGAACGCTTTTCCAGTGACAGAAGTGACTTAGATGTGGAAAAGCTTGTGTTGGAGCTTTACACGTTTGCAACACAAAACCCATGGCCTGAGGCATGGCTTGATCAGATGGTTGAAATGTATGAAGTGAAGGAAGGAACAGGGGAAGAGGACCTTCCATGGCTCAATCTTTTGAAGCAAGAGGTCCACAGCCAATTGAAGGCGATGGAAGCAGAAGCAAACCAATTTTTACAATTAACCCGAGAACCTGATGGTCCTTACAGCTACGGGGAGACCGTTGATCAGGATCTCGAAATGATCCAACAAGCCAAAGGTGCCTTAGAGCATTCTTGGGAAGAGCTGCAATCGTACATGGGTGAAAGTAAATTCGCCTCCTTATCACGAAAAAAGATGGATTGTGATGAAGCGAAGAAAGACAAAGCGAAAAAGATTCGTGATAGTTATAAGAAACGTTGGAATGAGCTTCGTGATGAATGGTTTTCCCGCTCGCTTGAGAGCTATCTGAAAGATATGCACGAGCTCTACCCTGTCATGGAACAACTGGCCATTATTGTTAAAGACTTCAAACAACGGTACGAACAGTTGAAAAAGGAAAAAGCAATCGTCGACTTCTCGGATCTGGAGCATTACTGCTTGCAGATTCTGCTGGATGACGCGTCTACACCAGATCAGCCCTTGCCTTCACAAGTTGCGGAAGGGTTTCATAAGCAATTCTCTGAAGTGCTTATTGACGAGTATCAAGATACGAACCTTGTCCAGGAAACACTGCTGCGCCTGTTGACCGACGGGCAGGAGGCGGGACACTTATTTATGGTAGGAGACGTAAAACAGAGCATCTACCGCTTCCGTCACGCAGAGCCTTCTCTATTTTTGAATAAATATAAAGCCTATGGATTGGATGGTCAGCCCGGTGAACGGATTGACCTTGCCCGTAATTTTAGAAGCCGTAAGCAGGTGCTTGATGCCACGAACTATATTTTTCGTCAGGTCCTCGACGAAGAAGTCGGGGAAATGGAGTATGAAAAAGAAGCCGAGTTAATTTATAGTAATAAAATTTACGATGAATTGACTGCGGAGGATGCTAAAGCCGAGCTTTATCTTATTGATCGAGAAGCAAGAGAAACCGACACAGAGGAAAATGAAGAGTATAAGGATCTTGAAAAAGCACAGCTTGAAGCAAGAGCCTATGGAAAGAAAATCCGTAAATGGCTAGGTCATGAAGGAGAACCTCCGATGCAGGTGGTGGACAAAGAGACAGGAACGAAGAGACCGATCCAGTACCGGGATATTGTCATCTTAATGCGGTCAATGACTTGGGCTCCAACGATTGTTGATGAATTAAAACAACAAGGAATACCTGTCTATGCTGAGCTGTCTACGGGTTACTTTGAAGCGATTGAGATCAAAGTCATGCTCAGTCTTCTTAAGGTGATTGACAACCCCATGCAGGACATTCCGCTTGCCTCTGTATTAAAATCGCCGATCGTCGGACTGAATGAAGACGAGTTGGCAACACTAAGGTTGGCCAACAAACGGACTAGTTATTATGAAGCCATTCAGAAGTATCGGGCTGCAAATGAGCTTGGTCGGAAAGTGGGAGCCTTTTTAAAGATGATTCAAAGCTTTCGAGAACGTGCGAGACAGGGAGCTTTATCGGAGCTGATTTGGGATATTTACAGAGAGACCGGATACTATGACTTCGTCGGCGGGATGCCAGGAGGAAGGCAGCGACAGGCGAACTTAAGAGCTCTTTACGACAGGGCAAGATCCTATGAGTCGACATCCTTCCGCGGATTGTTCCGATTCCTTCGTTTCATTGAGAGAATCGAAGAGCGAGGAGATGATCTCGGTGCCGCTCGTGCGCTCGGGGAACAGGAAGATGTCGTTCGCATTATGACGATCCATAAAAGTAAAGGGCTTGAGTTTCCTGTCGTTCTCTTAGGAGCGATGGACAAACAGTTTAATATGATGGATTTGCGAAACCGGTATTTACTTCACAAAGACTATGGGTTCGGTTCGCGTTACATCAACCCAGAAAAACGTCTCATGTATCCAACGCTTGCTTACCATGCCTTGAAACAAGCGAAGAAAAGAGAATTACTTGCAGAAGAAATGCGAGTCTTGTATGTGGCGTTGACAAGAGCAAAGGAAAAACTGGTCATGGTTGGAAATGTTCCTTCTTTTGAAAAAAAACAGGAGAAATGGCAAGCGTTTGTTGATACAAAGAGTTGGGTGCTTCCGCCGCATGACCGGTTAGATGCCAAATCTTATTTAGATTGGGTTGGACCGGCGTTAATTCGTCATCATCACATGGAAGATCTGCGCGGAGAAATCCAGGTGGAAACAGCCGATGAAATTCATAAGGATGAATCGGAGTGGCAAGTGGAAATTGCCCATGGCAGTGAGTTTGCGGTTATTGATGAGCTGAAAGAAAAGCGGGATGAAGAGCTGCAGCAAGCGGTTAAAGAGTGGACACCTTTACCTATTGAGGAAGAGCATGATGCAAGCATTGTTGATCGTCTGAATTTTGTCTATCCCCACTCGAAGGCGGCTAAATCAAGGGCGAAGCAGACCGTTACGGAAATTAAGCGGCAAAGGGAAACAAAGGATGAATACTCTAGTGACCAGCTGCTTGTCCCTTATCGTGCACCAATTGTACGTCGTCCGCGGTTTATGCAGCAAGATAAACAGCTTACGGCAGCAGAAAAAGGGAGTGCGATGCATACGGTTATGCAGCACATTTCTTTTACAAGAGAAATGTCAACCTCTGAAGTAGAAGAGTTCGTGGAACATTTAGTATTGAAAGAAATTCTTAATAGAGATGAAGCTGATGTGATTGATGTCGATTCTATCACTAAGTTTTTCTACACGCCTATTGGAAAACTAGTCATGGAAGCAGAACAAGTAGAGCGTGAAGTTCCGTTCAGTTTGACACTGCCCGCGAATGAAGTATACAGCCACTGGAATGAACCAACAGATGAGCAAGTCTTTATCCAGGGGGTCATTGATGCGATGATTCCTTATGAAGACGGCTGGATGATCCTTGACTATAAATCCGATCAGCTTCCTGAAGGAGAAGAATCAATCGAGCGTGTTTTACGCGAGCGGTACCAAACGCAAGTCCAACTATATCGAACCGCTCTTGAAAAGATCTGGAAGCAACCTGTCCGAAGAAGCAGTCTTTACTTCTTTAACGGAGGTTTATCGGTGGAGGTAGAGAACAATGGGAGACAAGTGTGATCTCTGTGAGCGTTCCCCGGTAAAAACGACGGAACACCATCTCGTCCCAAGACAATACGGGGGAGTAGAAGGACCGACAGTCATGGTGTGCAGCGCCTGTCACCGGCAAATTCATGCTCTTTTCACAAATCAAGAGCTGGCGGCATTTTACCACACATTGGAACGTTTGAAAGATCATCCTGATATGCGGAAATATATCAAATGGGTGAAAAAGCAGGACCCTGAAAAAAGAATTACGACACGAAAATCGAATCGAAGAAAAAGGAAGTAAAGCAAAGAACACCTGGCTTGGTTGGTGCCGGGGTTCTTTGCTTTTTTTAACGCGAGGGGGTTAATTTAAGATAACACACTCATTGGTGAGAGAAGTGCCTTAACAGATAACAATAGCGTCCTAACTCAATAAAGTAACGTCCTTACTGATCTTAATAGCACCCTAACTCCTACTAGTAATGCCCTAACGGAAATGACTAATGTCAAAAACTAAGCATTAGCTGTAATGTTCTGGTCAGCGCCATCCGGATCGAATGGATTGGTAGAGCTCAGTCCATTGTTCGTGATAATCCAATTACCAGTATTCAAAGCTCCAGAGCCTGAGTTTGTTTTTGAGGTGCTTTTTGGAGATAGGTAAAAAGAGTCTCCGAAGTTGACGACACCTCCGCCAACACTGTTGATACTGATGGGACCGACGATGGCCGGCATAACAATCGCCTCCTTTAAAGGGTTCGTGCGATTCGTTGATATAGTTACAACATATGCGCACGAAGTTACATTTGTTCGTCTTCCTGTAGCAACCGGAAGTGTTTCGTTCGGTTCTTCGAGATGATATGGTCTATTCCTCCAATTTGAAATACCCCTGCAGTAGACACCCCTTTTATTTCAATGTCATCAACAACAATGGGATTATTTTGATAGGTAAAGGTGGTGATGGTGATTGGTGGGAGGGGAGGGGAGGGTTCCAGATTAAAGATGTCATAATCTTTGAATTTGAACGTACCTGGGATGTATTCAGAACCTTCTTTTTGCACAGCTAAAATATTCGAAGTAGGCGCGGCCCTATAAACGTCACCGATGGTGAAAATGGAACTGATGAGTATCGAGGTAACGTCTACATTGTCTACATAAACCATCCGCTCACCCAATAGGCTCTTCCTCCTCGACTTCCACTATACCTTCTTCCTCTATAGGGACGTATGGGCCGATAATTAGTGATTCAGGAGGAGTGTCAAAGAAGGATTGGGTCCGGATGGTTTTGTTATCTCCGATTAACAAAACCGAGGAACCTGATACACCGGTCACCCGAATTCGTCCGACGTGCAGCTCATAGTTATGGACAATGTGATTCATCACTCACCATCTCCTTTATAGTTTTCAAAATACTGAGCCATCGATTGGCGGATTTCTGTTTGTATTTGGTGAAGAAGAGTCGTTTCATCGATTTCCGGGTCCTGGTTTTTGTAAAATTCAATCCGCTGAGGAAGTTGTTTTCTGACATCAGCGATCATATGCTGTTTATGTTCATCACTAATCGGGACATCATGGTCCCGTACATACTGATTCATCCATGGCGGGATGTCTTTTGTCATATAATCTTGCAAGGAGTGGAGAACAGGATCTTGAGGAGGAGTGCCTTGATTAGCATAAAGCTCTCCAAGTTCAGAGATATCCGAGCCATTGGGTGTTAGTCCGATTTGAAGGGTGCCTTCAAGAGTTTCTATTTTTAACTGATCAAAATGATATTCAATTCTTTCAATCACAGTGGTCGGCTTTTCATTAGAATTCATTTCCTCGATTTTCTTCTGAAGCTGGTCGATCATTTGCTTTTGTTGTTCCATTTGCTGCATCATTTGCTGAATCCAGTTTTGCCAATAGTAATAGTTATTCAATTCGGCTCACCCCCTTTATTCCATTTCTATGCACAAGAAAAACGGTCTATGTTATGGAAAGAGGGACAAGAGGAGCGGCTTCGGCTTCCGGGACGGAGACTATGCCTTCAAGTGGCTGCGCTAATGGAGCAGCTTCTGTGTAGCCTCCTGTATTGTATAAGTCGGATTTTGCCTGAATGACACCTGAGCTTCCGATTTGCACGACAGAGGAGTTGGCGACAGAGCCAATTCTCAAAACATGTATACAGATGGATTGATGAACCGTAATATTCATGTTTATCCCCCTTATCCATTGTTGAAAAGCGACTGGTCTATAACATCTTTATCATTGACATTCGTATTAGAGTTGTTAATGTTAATCCTAATTCCGTTACCCGTGTTGAATGAACCGCCTCCCGCAAAGGTTTTAGCCCATGCTTGCGGAGCCATGTTATACACATCGCCAATGTTAAAGATGCTCGATGAAGATAGCGATATCACTTTAACGGCTCCGACTTTCGCTGGCATAAGAAAAACTCCTTTCTTCATTTTATGAAACGCAATTGTCTTCATTACGTAATCAAAGTAAAATGGAACTATAGGGGGAATAGAAATGAAAACATCAGCTTCACCATTACGTGAATCGGAGCGGTTGAGCTGGGTTGACGCCGCACGCGGCCTTGCGATTTTAGGCATTTTTATGGTCAACGTTCCAGCGTTCAATGCTCCATATTTTTTATATGGAGGAGCTGGCGAATATTGGTCCTCTCCATTGAGCCATACGGTTCAAGCGATCGTGGATATTTTCTTCCAGGCAAGTTTCTATACCTTGT